>DATBWB010000040.1 GCA_036514995.1 Candidatus Acidiferrales bacterium | reverse complement strand
GAGCAGCAGGCTCGCCGGTTCAGGGACGGGCGCCACGAGAGCGTCAATCTCTCCCTCACCGGGCGAAGAGAACCCAACGACGTGATCCCCCGATGTCGCCATGAAGTAGGGATAAGCTTGCGAAAAACCCCATAGGGAGGTCAGGTTGTCTGAGATACCCACGAAAGTTGAAGTATCGGTGTCGAAGCCATCTCGGTAAATTGCCAAGATCGTGCCTTCTTCCCAGGGCCCTGAAGCTGAGGTCGCCCCCCAAATGATGAACTCAAGGTATTCCCCGGGATACTCACCGGCTGCGAGATCGAGATGGTCCAGTCCGGGAACGGCGAACACCTGGCTCAATGGGGTGCTTGAGGACCAGATGATCGCGGGATCGAATTGCAGCCAGAGGTGATCCGCAGCACTTGCGGCAGCGGCTGGCGATACGGCCGAACCAAAACAGGTTAGACTCGTAGGCCAGCAATTGGCGTAACCGGTAAGCCCAGTTCCCCCAGAAACATAGGCCAGCGGCGCGGCCAGTGGAGCGGTAGATTCGATAATCGTGAGGCTGCCCTCAGGGGTCAGACTAATGGTCTCGGCAAAGCTCTTTCCGGGCAGACCTACCAAGCAGAGGGTCAGGAACAGGGCTCCAAGGACAAACCCCACCCTGTGTTCCAAAGTGACATCGCGACACGGCTTCATAATCTTCTCCTTTGAATCCATACGGTCGCCCGACTTTGTAAATATTCGCAGCAGTTTTCGTTCCAGTTTTTGCCTTGAATAAAATAAAGGAGTTAGCCACTCCCCCGGGAGGCCACATCGCAAAGCCCTGCACATTCAGTGGCCCGATGTACCATCGGGCGCATGCCTGGGAATCAAACCTGTTCCTGCCCGGAGCACCAAGGGCTGAGCAGCCCGGCAGCCCCTTGAGAATGGCATGTGGGTCGGGTAGCTACCATCGAGTAGCACGACCAGCAAAATCAGGGGGAGCGTTACGCTGTGTTCGACGGTCAACCGTGATCGAGTAAAGGAGTTAGCGGCAGGCCAAAGTCCCGCCGAATTGCCTGGGCCGACTCAGGGGGAAGAACCATTACCGTGTCTTGGGTCGGGGCTGGCTAGGTGAGCTGACGCTTGCCGGGTTCTGTTCCTATGCATTGCCGCTCAATCCGACAGACACCCCCCGGATTTCTTGCCGACCCCACCTCGAATCGTATTGCCTCGGAAGAAGCATAGTGGTATAGAAGGCTCCGATTGTCTTGCTTCCTGTACGGATTCCTTTGAGACCAGGCGCGTCGCTGCCCAACCTGCGCGAAGAAGTGTACAAGACCGAGAACTACGACTGCCGCGAAGAGCTCAAGCGCCGCGAAGCGGTTGTCAAAGACCTCCTCGCCCGTCTGGCGCCGGAACCTTGACACCCAGAGACTTTCGCTCGGACGCTGCCAATCTCCACGCTTGGCCTATGGGGTTTACCCAAGTAAGTCAGTGAACTCTTCAACGGTCAATCCGGCATGACACAGAATCGCTCTCAACGTCCCGCGATCCAGTTCCTTAGATTGTAACCTGTCACCCTCAGTCGGGCAATGGACCCCCGCGTCTTGGCTGGTGGTCATGAGGGCACGGCTGTTCGCATGCTTGCTTCTGCGGTCGAGCCGGGCAAGCGCACCAGGCGCGCTTCGGTGACGGCGGCGATGCCGCGGATGGGCTGGAGGATGGAGTCGGGCACTTCGCCGTCGAGCCGCACTAGCGCGATGGCTTCGGCACCGCGCACGGCCTCGCGCCGGCCCAGGGCAAAGGTGGCGATGTTGATCTGCCGGCTGCCCAGGATGGTCCCCACCTGACCAATGACCCCCGGGACATCGCGGTTGCGCAGGAAGAGCAGCGTCCCTTCGAGCGGTGCTTCGAGTTCGATGCCGTCTATGGCAAGGAGGCGCGGCGAAAGGTTGTGCAGCACAGTGCCCTCCACGGCCAGCTCGCGGCTGTTCCCGATCGCATCCGGGGCCGCCCCCGGTGCCGTCGGGGCCACCGCCACCTCGAGCGTGTTGGGGAAACCGTGCTCCCGCCGGCGGGTGAGCTCTTCCACGACCAGCCCACGCGCTGCCGCCACGGTGCCGGCGTTGACCAAGTTGACCTTTTCATCGAGCACAGCGTTGAGCACGCCTTCGAGCACGGCATTCCGCAGAATGTGCGTGCCGAGTTCGGCGGGCTCGCCCGCGTAGCTGATGCGGATGCGGCCGATCGAGCCGGGCACCACCTGCGACACCAGCAACCCCAGGCGCTCGCCGAGCTCGATATACGGCCGGAGCCGCCGGTACTGTTCGGCCGAAAGGGTGGGCAGGTTGACGGCGTTGCGCAAGACGCCCTCGGCCAGGAAGTCGCGCACCTGCTGGGCGATCAGATAGCCCACTTCCTCCTGAGCCTCTTCGGTGGACCCGGCCACATGCGGCGTGGCGATCACGTTGGGCAGGCCCAGCAGGGGCGAGCCCCGCGGCGGTTCCTCGGCAAAGACGTCCAAGGCGGCCCCTGCCAGGCGCCCGGATCGGAGCGCCTCGGCGAGCGCTGTTTCGTCCACCAATTCGCCGCGGGCGGTATTGACCAGCCGCGCGCCGCGCTTCATCTGCCCGATGGTCGCGGCGTTGATTATCTTATCGGTGGCGGGACCGAGCGCGGCATGCAACGACACGAAATCCGACCGCGCCAGCAACTCGGCGAGCGGAACCAGCTCAGCGCCGACTTCCCGAGCGACCTTCTCGCTGATGTAGGGATCGCACGCGAGCACGTCCATCTCGAGCCCATGCGCCCGCCGCGCCACCTCGATGCCCACGCGTCCCAGGCCTATCAACCCAAGCGTTTTGCCGCGTAGCTCGATTCCCGCCGCTCCGCTCTTCTCCCAGCGGCCCGCGTGGACAGCGGCGCTCCACTGTGGCACCGAGCGCGTCAGCGCCAGGAGCAGCGCCAGGGTGTGCTCGGCCACGCTTACGGCGTTGCCGCCCGGGGTGTTCATCACCAGGATGCCCCGGCGGGTGGCGGCCTCGACGTCAATATTGTCCACGCCCACCCCGGCGCGGCCGATCACGCGCAAGCGTGGCCCGTGCCCGAGCAGCTCGGCGGTCACGTGGGTGGCGCTGCGCACGATCAGGGCATCGGCGTCGGCAAGTTCAACGGCAAGGGCGCCGCGGGAAGGCAGTGACACGAACCAGCCGGTGGCGTCGAGCAGGGCGAGGCCGCGCTCGCTGATTTTGTCGCCGAGGACGATTTTCATGGTTGCGAAGCAAGGTTATGGGAGCCGGGGAGCCCTGTCAAATCGCCATCGCCCCGCCGCGGCGGGCGAGAAGCGACCGGCGCTGGGCACCGGGCACCGGCCGCTGCTATGATGCTTCCGGGAGGAGGAAACCATGGGATTGGTGGATCGTATTCAGCAGGACCTGACCTCGGCCATGAAGACGAAGGATGAACTTCGGCTAAGCGTCCTGCGCATGATGAAGACGGCGCTCAAGAACAAGCAGGTTGAAAAAATGGCTGCGCTCGAAGATACGGAAGCGGCCCAGGTGCTCTCCACGCTCATCAAGCAGCGCCGGGATTCGATCGAGCAGTTCACCCGGGGTGGCCGCGCCGACCTGGCCGAGAAGGAACAGAAAGAAATTGCCATCATCGAACCCTATTTGCCGGCCCGAGCTTCCGACGCCGAAGTGGACGCGGCGATTGCCGCCGCCATGGCCGAGACGGGTGCCCGATCGCCCAAAGAGATGGGCGCGGTCATGAAAAATGTGATGGCGCGGTTGAAGGGACAATCAGTGGATGGCAAGGCGGTGAGCGAGCGGGTGAAGGCGAAGCTAAGCCAATAAACCGGAAAGAGAAAACCGAAAATCGAAAATCAAAAATCGAAACTCGAGGCCTCAGGAGCTAAAGCCTAGCTGCATTGCCGGCACCGGGCTTGTCGTTCTGAGCAAAGCTCTGCACCGCCCCCAAGCTTCGGGAGTGCGGGGCGGCGCGAGAAATCGCTGTGGGGTGAGCGCAGTCGAACGATCGGTGCCGAGATGCTTCTTCCCGAAGCTTGGCGACTGAGCATGACGACGGCAAAGACCTTGAGCAAGTCTTGAAAAGGCCGCTCTTTTCCTTATGGGCTTTCCTGAAAAAATTGCGGTTCGGTTTACTGAGGAAGAGGCCGACTACGTCAGCCTGCGGCCGATCCTGCGGCAGCCATTCACTGCCGAAGAACTGGTCGGAATGATCCTTACCGCCACCGGAAAACATCCCGAGCGCGTCCGCGAAATCCTGCATGCGGGCACGCTGGTTTACAACATGTATCGTTACTGGTGGGAGAGGCTGGAGGTGGAGCCGGAAGCGGTGGCGGAAATGCTCGCCCGCTTTCCCGATGCCGACCCGACGCGGGCGTTTCGCGCCGAGGAGTGCGTCGCGGTGCTGCTCGAAAGCGGCGGCCAGCCGTCGCGGGTCGCCGCGCCTGCCCTGAGCGCAGTCGAAGGGGCGACTTTCGAAGTCGGCCGGAATGTGGCCTCGCGCAAGCGCTTGTTCCGCTCACGCAGCTTCTGGGATTGCTTGCTGGAACTGGCCCGGGCGTCCCCCGAGGCGGGACCGGTTTATCAGGATTACTCCTATGCGCGCCGCGCCGACCTCTATGCGCTGTGGCTTGTTCCGGAACAAGTCGGGGCGCTGGCGGGCGAGGCCGCACGGCTGGCCACACGAGAGCTGCGCGCTCAATTGGGGCGCCTGCCGGAGACGACCCGCATCGTGTTTATCTGTCCCCGCTCCCGGTGATCTGGCGCGGGGCACTCTTGCTGAGATGATGTGCATGGGGACACTCTATCAAAGTGTCACCCATCATTCTGAACGAGCTCACGCGCCTGGCTTGCCCCGTCCGAACCGGCTGCCCCGCTGCCGCCCGCGGTAAACAAAGCCCTTTCCTTTCGTCTGTGATACCCGCGCCTGGCGATTCCGCGTCCGGCGAGCCCGACGACAACGCCCGAGGTTACTCTGGAGAGGTTTCTCGGCTGACCTCCCCCTTTGCTCTGTTAACATAATGGGGCCCTCTCGCGTCTAGGCCATCGTAGTTGAAGAGGTACAAGTCGTCAGCCCGAGGTGGGAACAGTGGGGGAGTGGAGCCCTAAGGGCGGCGCCATGGGCGCGGTCGTCATGCTGGGCATGTTGTTGGGGCCGCTGAACGCTCCCGGGGCTGCGCCAGACACAACTCCTGCACGCCCGCTGCTAGTTGTTCCGAAGGTTAGTCCTCCGCCAGGAATCGAAAACTTTCTGAGCATGGCACCCCAGGGCGAGGCTGCGGGACGATTGGCGATGGTGGAGGGCTTCATCCAGCGTCAACCCAAGGACGGCCAGCCGTCCACCCAGCGCACCGTCGTCTATCTCGGTTATGACGATAAGCACCTTTACCTGATTTTCGTTTGCTTCGACTCGGAGCCCCTCAAAATCCGTGCGCGTATGGGCTGGCGCGAAAGCATCTTGGGCGATGACAACGTCGGCGTGATCCTCGACACCTACTCATGACCAGCGGCGTGCCTACGCCTTCTCCGCCAACCCCCTGGGGATACAGGCCGACTCGCTCCAAACCGAGGGGCAAGGCGCTGACCTTTCCTTTGACGCGCTGTGGCACTCGCGCGGCAAACGCACCGGCCAAGGTTACGTCGTCTGGATGGCCATCCCCTTCAAGAGCCTGCGCTTCCCGTCCACCTCCAAGCAAACCTGGGGCATCATCTTCAACCGCGAGATCCCCCGCTTGAATGAAGACACCTACTGGCCCCACATCTCCAGCCGCATCGAGGGCCAACTGAATCAGTCCGGGTCGCTCGAGGGGCTGGAGAACATCTCGCCGGGGCGAAACCTTCAGATGATTCCCTACGGGGTGTTCCGCTCGTTTCGTGCGCTGGACACCCGCGACCCCCTGGCGCCGCGCTTTGTCCGCGAGCGAGCTGATTTCGACGCCGGCCTCGACGCCAAGTTTGTGTTGAAAGACAGCCTCGTGCTCGACGTGGCGCTCAATCCCGACTTCAGCCAGGTGGAGTCGGACGAGCCGCAGGTGACCGTCAACGAACGCTTTGAGGTGTTCTTTCCCGAGAAGCGGCCGTTTTTCTTGGAGAACGCCAGCTACTTTCAAACTCCCATCGCTCTCCTTTTCACCCGGCGGATTGCTGACCCGCAATTTGGGGTGCGGCTGACGGGCAAGGTGGGGCCGTGGGCGCTGGGGGCCTTCGTAATGGACGATGAGTCGCCCGGCAAGCGCGTGCCCCCGGGCGACCCTCTGCACGGCAAGCGGGCCTATTTCGGCATCGTGCGGATCAACCGCGATATTGGCCGCCAGTCCACTCTGGGTCTCATCTTCACCGACCGTGAATTTGAAAACAGCTTCAACCGGATCGGCGGCCTCGACGGACGGTTCAGGCTGGGGCAGAACTGGGTGGCGCGCTTCCAGGGGGTGGCCAGTTCGACCAAGTTTCCGGACGGCAACCGCCTGGCCGGGCCGGCTTATGACATCCAGTTGGAGCGCAGCGGGCGGCAGTTCTTCTACCTCATCGAATACAACGATCGCAGCCCTGGCTTTCGCACCCAGCCCGGGTTTCTTCGCCGGGCGGACTTCCGCCGCATCGGCCAATCCGTCGAGTATCAGTTCCGCCCGGAAGGCAAGCGCTTGATCTCCTGGGGCCCCAACTTCTTCATGCACCGCATCTGGGACCACAGTGGCACGCGCCTGGACTGGGCTTACCGATCCGGCGTCCGTTGGGAATTCACCGGGCAGACCTTTCTCAACTTGTTTGCTGATGCTCGGCGCGAACGCCTGCGGCCGCAGGAGTTCCCCGTGCTGGCGGAAAATCGTGACTTTGCCGTGAACTTCAAGGGCTTCTCTTTCCTCACCAACTACCTCCCCCAGGTCAGCTTCCGGGCGAACTATTTCTGGGGCACGGCCCTGAATTTCCTCCCTCCCGCGGGCCAGGAACCGGTGCTCGCCAACTCGTCAAACGGCGGCCTGGGATTCACCTTGAGGCCGATGACTGCCTTGCGAGTCGACAACACCTATCTCTTCACGCGCTTGACCGACCGCGCGAGCGGCGCCAGCATCTTCAACAACCACATCCTCCGCTCCAAGTGGAACTGGCAGTTCAACCGGGAGCTCTCCCTGCCGGTCATCCTCCAGTACAATGCCGTGCTCGCTCATCGCAAGCTGACCGCGCTCGAAACCACCAAGAATTTCAACGCCGACTTCCTCCTCACCTACCTGCTGAATCCGGGCACCGCGTTCTACGTCGGTTACAACAGCAACCTGCAAAACATTGATCTCGTCCCCACCGCAACCGGCAGCGAAATCGTCCGCACGGGCCGCTTCCTCAACGACGCCAAGGGATTCTTCGTCAAGTTTTCTTACCTCTTCCGCTTCTAGTGCCGTTCCAACTAATTGAGCAGAATAGCGAGCTGGAGCAACATAATTAGTCATGCGTGCTGAGTCCATGAAGAACTTAGCCCAAAATAGTTGGAACGGCACTAGTTCCTTTAAGCTTGCTGCACACCGGCTGGCCAGGCCCGCCGCGGCGAGCCTCGAAAGTGAGCCGCCAGCGAACTGGCGAGGAAAGCTGTTTCGCCTTGACGATCTTTGCGGGATAGTGTTACGTTTCGCGGCGTCTCGGGCGGATGGTTTCTGATTCCGCCGGCTGCGAGCGCCTGCCCTGAACCTTAGACGGTTCAGGGCCCGTATCGTTTCCATCGAAAGGCAAGACGCCAGGCAAGCCCGACTGCGGGCAAACTTTCTTAAGGAGGCATCATGGCTGAGCGTCCCCAAGCGGCGGCCCCCTTTCAGCCGTTCGTTCCCGCGCAAGTCACCCAGGCCGAACTCACCTTCCGAGCCGTTTTCCTGGGCGCTAT
>DATBWB010000039.1 GCA_036514995.1 Candidatus Acidiferrales bacterium | reverse complement strand
CCGATGGCATAACGCCCGCCCGCGGCCCGCTCGAAACATTTTTCCAGGTAAACGAAGCGAGCCTCAAGGTTCCGTATGCGCTGAACTGGAGCGCAGGATTCGAACAAAAGCTTCCGCTTGCTTTCTACCTGCGCGCCAACTTCATCCAGAGGCGCACCTACCAGGGATTTGTCTTTGAGAACGTTGTTTCCCCCGGCCAGCCCCGTACCAACAGGTTGGTACGGGGCCAGCAGAACCAGTTTGGCGGGATTTTGGAACTGCGCAACGCGCGCCGGGACCGCTACGATTCCTTCGAGACCACGGTCCGCCGAACTTTCTGGAAAACCTACTACTGGATGGCGTCCTACACCCGGTCGTCAGCGCGAACCAACCGGGCGGTGGATTTTCGATTGGAAAACCTGCTCGTCACCGGCCAGGGCGAAGGCCCGTTGAGCTGGGACACTCCGAACCGGCTGCTATCGTGGGTTTGGCTGCCACTCGTGCGCAAGTTTGATCTGGCCGCCTTTTTCGAATGGCGGGACGGCTTTCCCTTCAGCGTGGTGGACTCGAAGCAGGAGTTGGCCGAACTGCCGAACCGCCGCCGCTTTCCCTCCTATTTCAGCCTCAACTTGCATCTCGAGCGGCGATTCTCTCTCCTCCACTACCAGTGGGCCTTGCGGGCCGGCTACAACAACATCACCGGGCACGCCAACCCGAACGTGGTGGACAACAACGTGGACTCGCCTCGCTTCCTGCTCTTCGCCGGCGGCCAGCATCGAGCCTTGACCGCCCGCATCCGCTTCCTGGGCCGCAAGTAGCTCTCGACCAAAACGACAGGGGGCAGGTTTCAGGTTTCAGGTAGCAGGTGGCAGGTCTCGGTTTTCGGTTTTCGATGATTCGACATAGCCTTCTTTGCCCTGTAATAAGCCAACCGCTTGCCACACAAGCTCGGCCAGCGCGCGGATGAATTTGGGCGAATCGTTCAGGGCGGGCATCATTTCAAAATGCGTGATGCCGAGGCGCATCGCTTCGGCCCGCACCTCAATGTCAATCTCATTCAACGTTTCGATGTGGTCAGAGACAAAAGAGACGGGGATCACCAAAACATTCTTGGCGCCATTCGCGGCAAGCGAATGAATAGTGGCATGCAAGCCGGGTTCGAGCCACCGCCCGGGGCCAACTCTGCTTTGGTAGCAAAGAATATGAGGGCACGGCCATCGCCCGCGTTCGACCACGAGCTTTCGAGTGGCTTCCACTTGCTCCTGGTAAGGATCTCCGCTTTCAATGACGCTGGCCGGCACGCCATGGGCGCTGAAGACAAGGTGGACGTCCTCGGGACTCGCAAAACGTTCGAGTTGCCGGTTCACCTTTTCGACCAGAGCGTCAATGTAGGAGGGATGGTTGTAGAAGTGCCGCACCCATCTTACCGGCAGATGATTCCCGGCCGCAGGCCGGTATTTTCGATTCCACTCATTCCAACTGCTTCCGGTGGTGGTCTTGGAATACTGCGGATAGAGCGGAAGAAGAACCAATTCGTGAAAGGGGGCGGCTCGCAGTTCGGCGACTGCTTCCTCGGTCAGCGGATGCCAATAGCGCATTGCCACAAAGACTTTCGCGTCGATTTCCTTTCGCAACTCCAGTTCGAGCGCCCTGGCTTGTCGCCGGGTGAGGTCACCGATGGGAGATTTGCCGCCGATGGCCGCGTAGGCATTCCGGAGCTTCTTGGCCCGCGCGGAAGCAATCAAACGCGCCAAAGGCAAACGAGCGAATCGCCCGAGAGGCAGGGCGATGATGTCCGGGTCGCTGAAGAGGTTGTAGAGAAACGGCTCCACCGCCGCCAACGAATCAGGCCCGCCAAGCTGGAAGAGCACAACCGCAATTTTTTTGTGTTCATCCATGCTGGTTTCCACAACCGGCTGAGGCCGAAAGCTGCCCCTCATGTTGACCCGGTCGCTCTTCCCGGCCGGCTGTCGCCCTTACGCCCACCCGTCCCATTCCTCGCCGTGACTTTCCCTCAACTGCGGGCCGGAAAGCAAACGAGGGGGGCGGCACAACATGGGCTTGACAGACGTAGGCTCGCATTATAGAAATATAGTTTACGAATAAATTCTTCTTTCTCCTAGGGCTTTCCATTGCGCGAGAAACTTACGGTTGAACACGAGCCATCACCGGTTCCAATCGAGAGCCCCTCCCTGCGTCCAAGATTGGGCCTTCTTCAAGACCAGCCGGGGGCCAATCTACACCTCCATCGGCCAAGCCTGCCAGTTCCGGTAAAGAGACGCACGACCGGGCCGCCGAGTCAGCCGCAGCGAGGGCGGAGCTGCCAAGAGCGCTATCGGCGGCAGGTTGCGAAAACACGAGGGAAGGATGCGGACGGCCCCGAACTGCTCCCGCCGGGCGTGGGGAAGGCTCCCCGCGCGGTGGTTCCAGCGCCTGGGTGGGGAGCCGAGTGAACGATTGGACTCATGCCAAACGCCAACAGCAAAGATGAAAAAAAAGTGAGTGCTGCGCCAGCCCAAACGCTGCCGGCCAAGGCGGAAAAGGCAACGGCCGGAGCTTCGGTTGCGCCCAAGCCTGCCGGCCCGTCGGCGGAAGGCAAGCCCACGGGCGAACCGGTCCAAATGCGACGTCGCTTTGTCTGGACTTGCGTCGTGACGTTCCTGAGTGTGAACTTCCTGATGTTCCTGCGCTTTTTTTTCCCGCGGGCGCTGTTTGAGCCCAGCACGGTGTTCCGCATCGGGTATCCTTCGGATTTCGCTCTGGGGGTCAGCGAAAAGTTCAAGCAACAGGCCAGGATCTGGGTGGTTCGAGAACCGGACCGATTATTCGTGATTTATGCGCGTTGCACCCACCTGGGTTGCACGCCCGACTGGAAAGCAGGCGAAAACAAATTCAAATGTCCTTGTCACGGCAGCGGATACACCCCCGAGGGGATCAATTTCGAGGGTCCGGCTCCGCGGCCGATGGACCGGACCCACGTGGAGATTGACGCTGAAGGGCAGATCGTCGTGGACACGAGTAAATTGTATTCCTGGGACAAGAACAAGGGCCTCGCGAACCACTTCAATGACCCGGGCGCTTATATCCCCGGTTAGTGCCGTTCCCACTTGTGGGGCACACGACTCAGGGGAAACAGCCTCAATAGGAACGGCAGCAGCGGGCACATCTACTGAGCTGCCAGGGGCGGCCGGGCGCAGGGGAGGCGGGAGAGGTTGATGGCAGACCAACGAAACACCAATTCGGAAAAGAAAGGCCTGACAGGTCTCCTGCAGGAAGTCCGCGAGGGGACCCAGGTCCTGAAGGAAAAGGTCAAGGAAGAAGTCGAGGCTCTGAAGAAACCGAAGAAGACCCAGCTTTACAAGTCGATCTTCCGGGTCAAACACGACGAGACCGAGCGCAGCCGCGCCCTCGGCATCCTTACCAACGTTTTCCTTCACCTCCATCCGGGAAAAATCAATCGCGATGCCGTGCGCTACAGCTACACCTGGGGCATGGGAGGGATCACCTTCTACCTCTTCATTGTCCTGACTTTCACGGGCGTGCTGCTGATGTATTACTACCATCCCACAAAAGGTCAGGCCTATCGGGATATCGTTTACCTGATGAGCGATGTCCCCTTCGGAAAACTCTTGCGCAATATGCATCGTTGGGCGGCGCACCTGATGGTCATCACGGTCTGGCTCCACATGTTCCGTGTCTTTCTGACCGGCTCGTACAAGAAGCCGCGTGAGTTCAACTGGGTTGTGGGCGTAATCCTGCTCGTTCTGACCCTGCTCCTCTCTTTCACCGGCTATCTGCTGCCTGATGACCAACTGGGATTTTGGGCGGTCACGGTAGGCACCAGCATGGCGAAGGCCACGCCGGTAGTCGGCGCCGAGGGACCTTTTGGCCCCGAGCTCGGCATGACGTCCTATAACGACTTGCGGTTTGCCTTGCTGGGAGGCTCCATCGTGGATGCCAATGCCCTGCTCCGTTCCTACATCTGGCACTGCATCGCCATTCCTCTCATCGCAGCGGTGTTTATGGGCGTGCATTTCTGGCGTGTCAGGAAGGATGGAGGAATCTCCGGACCGGCTCCGGTGCAACTGGAATCGGAAATCAAGCCGGAGAGAAAGCTTTAGTGCCGATCCAACTCTTTCGGACTGTTTGCCGTGAGTCCGATTCCAGCGATGGGAACGGGATGAGCTATTTGGTGATTACGTTAATTAAGTTGGAACGGCACTAGCGGGGCCGCTCGCGCGAGGTTGCTTTATGGATTGGCATCAACTCTGGGAGATTGTTTCAGCTCCGGATAACGTTCCCATCGTCGCGCTGTTCTTTTTGTTCCCGTTTTACGTCTGGTACGGTTTCCGCCAGGCCGTGGCCAACGATCGGCTGATTGCTCAACTGGAAGCCGACCCGGAGTTGGCCAAGACGCATCACCGCAAGACGCAGCCCTGGAAACCCGGGTGGAGCAAGGAAGTTCACACCTGGCCCTTCTTGCTGCGTATCGAGTTCCTGGCGGCGATCGTGGTGACGGTCATCCTGATGATTTGGTCCATCACCCTCAACGCCCCGCTGGAAGAACCGGCCAACCCCAACCTGACGATGAATCCGGCCAAGGCGCCCTGGTATTTCCTCGGGCTTCAAGAGATGCTGGAGTATTTCGACCCCTGGATTGCTGGCGTGGTCATGCCCACGCTGATTATTTTGGGCCTGATGGTGATTCCCTACATTGACACCAATCCCCTCGGCTCCGGCTACTACACCCTGAAACAAAGGAAGTACGCCATAGCAACGTTCTGCTTCGGGTTCCTGGTTCTGTGGCTCGGGATGATCTTTATCGGCACCTTTATCCGGGGACCGGGATGGATGTGGTTCTGGCCGGGACAAACCTGGGACCCCAACCGGCTCGTGTTTGCGGTGAACCGCAACTTGCCTGACATTTTCGGCATAAGCTCGATGTGGGGAAAGGGGATCTTTGGCGCAGTCATATTGGGGACGTATTTTGCGGCGATGGGGTGGGCCATTCACAAGCTCATCGTCCGGAGCGAATTTAGCCGGAAGATTTACCAGAGAATGAGCCTGGTTCAATACCTGACGATGCAATTCTTCCTCATCGTCATGTTCAGTTTGCCGCTCAAGATTCTGGTCAGGCGCCTGTTCAATATCAAATACGTATGGATCACACCGTGGTTCAACATCTAAGCGCCCCGCGCATCGAGAGCGAGGAGGAGCGGTTTGCCTGAGGCTCCCGAAAAGGATCCCATCCTGAGTCAGTCGCTGGCCGGATACCTCCTTATCAGCGCTCTCCTCCTGGTGATCTCCCTGGGCTGGGCGCTCTATGACGAAGTCTTCGGCCTGCGTCCCTGGAAGAGCTACCAGCGTCGCTTTGTCAGTCTCTACAGTGAATATCTCCAAAAGCAAATCCCTAAGCAGCGGGCTGCCGAAGAGGCAATCCGTGCCGCCGCCGAATTTCAGGCGCTAGAGCAGGAACTGAAAGACCTGGAAAACGCGGTGGCACCAAAGCTGGCCGAAATCGAGCGTCAAGCAACACTCCTCGATCAGCGCCTCTCAGTGATCAGTGATGAATACACGACGCTCCGGGCTGACGTCGGCGCTCGAATTTATCGGATTGAGCACACCTCCAGCCCCAAAGGGAAGAAGTCGCTCGAGGACGATCTTAACAAGTTCAAGCGGGGACCGTTTGTGGTGAAACTGCCAGTCGCCGAGAGCGGCGGCAGGCTCGAGAAGACAAAGTTCACCTTTGAACAACTGGAGGACGAGTTCAATCGGCTCCAAGCAGAAAAGGGGAAAGTACTTGCGCAGCAGGCCGAAATTCTTCGCCCCAGGTCGGAGCTTCAACAAAAACGCGACGCCTACCTCCAGGATCATCTGAACGGCTTGACGGCCGAGCAGCTTGAGGGGATCCAGAACAAGATGGATGCCTTTACCATCGAGATCAAGCAGATCAACAACCCGGACGCCGGCGTCGTGGATCGCTGCGAATCGTGCCACGTGGGCACACGTGAACCCGTCGTGCTGACGCGGCGGGATATGGGCGGGGAAGCGGCTTTTACCAGCCACCCGCAAATGGAGTTGTTGAAGATCCACGACCCGGAGAAGTTCGGTTGCACGCCGTGCCACAACGGCAACGGCATGCAGGTGCAAAGCATCCGGGAAGCCCATGGGAAATACAAGCACTGGTTGTGGCCGCAGTATGAAAAGGCGAACTTTGAGGCGGGATGCCAGCAGTGCCATACCAACGACATGGTGCTCGATCAGGCGCCTGTCCTCACCGCCGGCAAAGAGCTTTTCCAGTATCGCGGATGCATGGGTTGCCATCGGTATCAAGGCTACGATCCTGAGCCGGAGGAACTGCTCTCCGTCCGGCAATCGATCCAGCAGCTTGAAGCACAACGCGTCGCCACCCAGAAGGAAGTGCAGCGAACGATTCAACAAGGCGACGAGGCCCCTGACAATGAGACAGCTCGCGCCCTCTACACCAGGGCCGACACCCTCCGCGTCTCGATCAGCGACCTCGACGCGCGCATCGAACAGCTCGACTTCCGCTCCGGGAATCTCCTGAGGGACATCAAAAAGGTCGGGCCTAACTTGAAGGAAGTGCGCGCCAAGCTCCGCCCGGAATGGATCCCCGTTTGGATTGAAAATCCCACCGCCTTTCGCCCGACGACCCGGATGCCGCAGTTCCGGCTGACGAGGGAAGAGCGGAACGCTATTTCCGCCTTCCTTTGGCAGGCCGCTATCGACGCCAGGGCCGATCGTCAACCGCCCGGGGACCCCGTGAAGGGTAGAGAAAGCTTCCAAACACGGGGTTGCATGGGCTGTCACGCGGTGGGCGAGGGAGCCAACGCCACGGGCGGAACCTTCGCGGCCAATCTGACCCGCGTGGGGGAAAAGGTCAAGTATGACTATCTGGTGCAGTGGATCCACGACCCCCGGGAGCGAATACGGCCATACTGTCCCTATGAGAAGCGCGACCTCGGTCCCAGGGATTATGCCAAGAAGGGCTTGCCGTACGTCTTTGATCTGGACCACTCGAAGTGCCCCAACGACGGCCACGAATTGCAAGTGCAGCAGATGACGGTGATGCCCAACCTGCGGTTGTCGTGGCAGGAAGTGCGCGACATTGCGAGCTATTTGATGACGCTCAAGACCACCGCCTCGTATCCGGCTGCCCCTTTCCTCAACGATCCCAAGCTGAAGGAGGAGGGTAAAGCGCTGGTGAAACGGCACGGATGCGCGGGTTGCCATGAAATATCCGGCATGGAGGAGGAGGGGAGGATCGGCACGGAATTGACGCTTGAAGGCAGCAAGCCTCTCGAGCAGTTCGACTTCGGCTTGTACTTGCAGAAAGCTCACCAGCAGGACTGGTACAGCCACAAGGGGTTTTTCGAGCGCAAGCTCGCCAAGCCGAATGTGTTCGATGATGGGAGGATAAGGGCTCCCAGCGAGCAATTGCGCATGCCCAACCCGCACTTGAAGCCAGAAGAAATTGCGGCGCTAACCACCTTCCTGCTGGGCAGCGTGAACTCGCAACTTCCCCAGCGCTACTTCGACCTTCCCGAAGATTGGCGGAAGGATATCCAGGATGGGTGGTGGCTGATCAAGAAGTATAACTGCATGGGCTGCCACCAATTCCAAGTTACTCAGTCCTCCGCCTTGATGACCGTGCCGTGGTATCAAACCGCCGAGGGCAAGGATCAATTGCCCCCCAAGCTGTTGGGTGTGGGCGCCCGGGTCAACCCGGATTGGCTGGCGAAATTCCTCGCGAACCCGGCCATGAGTGAGAAGGATACAGACCGGAACGGGGTGCGGCCTTACTTGAACGTGCGGATGCCAACCTTCTCTTTCTCGCCCAACGAGATACGCAAGCTGGTGAGGTTCTTTGAGGCGGCGGCGTCTCAACCCCTGCCCTACCTCCCGCCCAGGTTGGAGCCGCTTTCGAGCCAGGAGGTCGCGATGGCCCGCGCCCTCTTCACCAGCCGCGCCGCCCCTTGCCTGAAGTGTCATGCGACGGGAGAGCCGTCCCACGACCGTTTTGTCACCGCCCCCAATTTCCTGCTGGCGCGCGAGCGGTTGAAGCCAGGGTGGACCAAGCGCTGGCTCCTGGACCCCTCCATGATCAGCCCGGGCACCGGCATGCCCTCGGGCTTGTTCAAGCGAGAGGGAGACCGCTGGGTGTTTTCTGGACCCACGCCGCCGATTTTCAAGGGATACGGCAAGGACCACGCCGACCTCCTGGTGCGATACATGTTTGAGATCACGCCCGAAGAGCAGCGCCGGCTCCTCGGGATGCGAACCAACACGGCGAACTTTCCCTCGCAGGACACAGGGAAAGGCGCTTCGGGCATCGCCGGGAGACAACCGACGGTGGCTTGGAAAGCGCATTAGACGAGAGCCCATGCTGTTCATCAACTTAATTTCACGGAAAGGTAAGGGGTTGAAACATGGCTAAGCAAAAAACTCTCTGGCTTCTAACCATTCTCACTCTGCTGCCCTTCGTGGGTTGCGGAGGGAAGAAGACCGAGGTATCTGAAGAGGGGCCAACGTCACCGCAGCAGCAAGCCACCCCGATCGACCCGGCCACAGTGGCCACCATCACCGGCAAGATTCTTTTCCAGGGTGCAAAGCCCAAGCTCCACCGGATCATGATGGACCAGGATCCCGTTTGCGTGCAAAAGCAGAAAGGCCCGGTCTATGCCGAGGATGGCCAGGTCAACGACA
>DATBWB010000038.1 GCA_036514995.1 Candidatus Acidiferrales bacterium | reverse complement strand
GCTACAATCTGGAATTCGAGGCGGCGACAACGCAAGGCAATCACCCATGACCGTACGGCAACGCTTGGCCCAGGTCCTGCAGATTTTCTTTTTGGCTTTTCTTCTGGTGGCGGCCGGTTTCCTGAGTGCCGTGACGGCGATCCGCTTTGCCATTCGCGGGAAGCAAGTGGAAGTTCCCAACATGGTTGGCCTGACGGTGGCGCAAGCGCGGGGCAAGTTGCGAACGCTCGGCGTTCCCGTGCAAATTGCCGACCGCGCCTACAGCGACCAGCCGGTTGACCAGATCATCCGGCAGCTCCCGCCGCCGGGCACCCAGATCAAAGCCAACCGCGCCATCCACGTTTCGATCAGTCTGGGTCCCAGGAAATTTACCATCCCCGGGGTTGAGGGCCAAAGCCTGCGCGCCGCCCGCATTATTCTTCTCCAGAGCGGCCTGCACCTGGGCAGCGTGGCGCAAGTTCATCTGCCGGGCAGCCAGCCCGACCAGGTCATGCGCCAGCAACCGCCGGCGCAAGCTCCCGATGCGACCGACCCCCGCGTGAATCTTCTGGTCTCGCTGGGACCGCCACCCATCGAGATGGTGATGCCGGACATCACCGGCAAATTGCAACTGGAAGGGGAATTGATCCTGACCCGGGCTGGCCTGAAGGTCGGTCAGATATCGTCGGCACGGGATGCCGGTCGTCCCCGGCGAACGATCATTTCGAGCGACCCGCCCGCCGGTGCCAAGGTGGCTCAGGCTTCAGCCATCAACCTGCAAGTGGCGGAATGAGCCCGGCCCGAGTTGCGCCGGGGTAAAGGTGGTTCATCGCCCGGGTGTGATAGAATTTAAGAGTTTCGCCGGTGGTTATGGCTGAGATAGCTCCTTCGATCCTTGCGGCAGACTTCTCTCGCCTGGGGGCGCAAATCCAGGCCGTGCGCGAAGGCGGGGCCTCGATCATCCACGTGGACGTTATGGACGGCCACTTTGTGCCCAACCTGACCGTCGGCGTTCCGGTGGTGGCTTCCCTGCGCAAGGCAACCGATCTGCTGCTCGATGTGCATCTCATGATCGAAGAACCGGAGCGGTATATCCCCGATTTTGCTGAGGCCGGCGCGGATATGATTTCGGTGCATCCGGAAGCGACCCACCACCTCGACCGTGCCTTGCAGATGATTCGCCAGCGGGACATTGAAGCGGGAGCGGCCATCAACCCGGCGACGCCGGTGGGAGTGCTCAGCGAAGTCCTGCCGATGCTCGATTTTGTTCTGGTGATGTCGGTGAACCCGGGCTTTGGCGGACAAGAGTTTCTCCCGGGCAGCCTCGAAAAGATTCGCCAATTAAGGCGGCTGCGGGAAGAGTGCCGACTCGCTTTCCGGATCGAGGTGGATGGGGGCGTGGGTCTCGAAAACCTTTCCGACCTGGTCCGGGCAGGGGCAGAAATCCTGGTCGCCGGCACGTCGGTCTTCCACTCGCCTGACCCGGCGGCGACCGTGCGTGAAATGTTGAAGGCGGCCCAACTGGCGGTGGCGCAGAAAGTTTAGGCAGGCGGGCCCCGGGCCGGTGCAGGGACAGGGAGATAGGTTCGTATGCAGGCTGGGGCAAGAGGCTTGGCGTATCTGCTGGCGGTGTTACTGGTGTGGCTGGCGGCGGCCGGCTGCGGCCGGGGCAAGAAGCCGGACACGATGGACCTCTCGCAGTCGCAGGAGCCGGACAAGATTCTTTTCGAGCGCGCCCAGTATGAAATTCAACGCAAGCATTGGACGGTCGCCCGGCTGACCCTGCAAACCTTGATCAACACCTATCCGGATAGCGACCACCTGGCCAAAGCGAAGCTGGCCATCGCCGATTCCTACTACGCGGAAGGTGGCACCGCCGGCCTGACGCAGGCGGAGGCCGAGTACAAGGACTTCATCACCATCTTCCCCATGTTGCCGGAAGCGGCCGATGCGCAAATGCGCGTGGCGATGTCGCATTATCGCTTGATGGAGAAGCCCGACCGCGACCGCACCCATGCCGTCCGCGCCGAGGAAGAGCTGAAGGTTTTCTTGAAGACCTATCCGGGCAGCCCGCTGGTCGAGGAAGCCGAGCATCGCTTGCGCGAAGTGCAAGAGGTGCTGGCGGAGGGTGATTTCCGGGTGGCCCGCTTTTACTTCATCAAAGGCTCGAACCGCGCCGCCATCCCCCGCTTGCGCGAAATCGTGGACGAGTACCCGACTTATAGTAAGTCCGACCGGGCACTCTGGATGCTCGGTCAATCCTTCGAGCGCATCGAGCGCGCCGAAGAGGCTGCCAACTCCTATTCACGGATCATCACCGAATATCCGCTGAGCAAGCTCGTCCCCGACGCCAAGGATAAGCTCACTGCCCTCAACCGGCCGATCCCCGAGCCAAAACCGGAAGTGGTTGCCCGCGCCCAGTTGGAAGCACAACAGGCAAAGAAAGCGGGAGTGGTTGGTCGCCTGACCGGCATGTTCAAGCACGGCCCCGACGTCTCGGGAGCACAGGGCAAGATCACCAAGCCGAACCTCGAGAGCCGGACCGGCCGCTCAGCCCAGGTTGCCGCCGTCCCGGCACCAGCAGGCTCGGGCGTGGTCGTGCAGACGGTCCCGGAAGCGAGCGGGCCGGGACCAGGCTCGAGCCCCTCGCCGGGCGCCTCTTCCACGTCCCCATCCGTCGAAGCCAACCCTACACCTTCCTCCCCGGCTGCCACCCAGGCTGGGTCGGCGCAGGACACCTCGGCCAGCAGCTCTCCCTCATCGCGGGCAGAGGAGCAGCAAGCCGACACCAAGAAAAAGAAAGACAAGAAGCCGAAGAAAGAGTCCAGTAGCAAGAAAAAGGGAACCCTCAAGAAGATCATCACGCTGGGGCAAGGTTAGCCGGTTAGTCAGAACGGCACAAAGCGGTATTAGAACCCCATCCAAGTCCTCTGTTTCCAACCAAGAAATAGTACTATTACTTTCTATTGACTTGGCCCCTTCCGAGTGCTAAGTTTGGCACGTCCTCCCCCCTCCATCTCAAGGAGATTTCGTGCCCGCGACCATCCTGGTTGCAGACGACAACAGCAACATCCAGCGGATGGTTACGCACGAGCTGCGCGGAGAAGGGTTCAACGTCATTGCTGTCGGCAATGGCGAGGCGGCGGTGCGCAAAATTTCCGAACTTCATCCCGACCTTGTTCTGGCCGACGTCTTCATGCCGGTGCGCACCGGCTATGAGGTTTGCGAATTTGTCAAAAAGAATGAAGCGCTGGCCGGCATCCCGGTTGTGCTTCTCATCGGCGCCTTTGACCCGCTCGATGAAGCCGAGGTGCAGCGGGTGCGTGCCGACGGCGTGCTCAAGAAACCCTTTGTGCCGCCCGATCCTCTGGTTTTGACGGTCAAGCAGCTACTCGCGCGTTCCCGTGCCGGCACCGCCCAGGCGGGAGTCCCGGCACGATCGCCTACCGCCGCAGCCCCGACATTCGATTTCGTCGGCAACGACCACACGCCTACGCCAGTCCAGGCCTTTCTTCCGCCAACCCCGCCGGTCCCCCGGCCTTATCCGGCGGAACCGCCACCTCTCCCCTCTTCCCTCACGCACGCCAAGCCGACCGAGCCAGCCGCCAGGGTTGAAAAAAAGGCCGAAGAGGAAGAGCCAACACCGCAGGACTGGATCACGCGCCCCGAGCCGATCACCTACTTGGGCCGCGAGGAAGATAAGCCGCTGATCTTTTCCGATTTGCTCGAGGAAACCTTACCCCCCGAGACCGGGCGCCCGCTTGCTCCGGAAGAAGAAGCCCGTGAACTCTTGAAGGAGAAGACTTCAGCGTTCTACGATTTTGACGCGCTCGAAACAGGAGACAGCCAGAATGCGGTAGCTGAACCCCGCCCCGGCGGGGCGTCGAGTGCGCCGGCAGAGACAGAATCGCCTTCTCTTCGCGGCGCCGATCAAGTGATTCCTGCTGAAGCCCCGTGGTGGGAAAGCTCTGGTGGCGAAACACCTGCGTTGAATCCGCCTGTGCGGGACGGAACGGCTGTGGAGGAATCCGAACCCAAGCGCGTCTTGGAGGACGTGTCAACCACACGCACCCCGCCTGCCACCAACCTTCAGGGATGGCTCCAAGAAACCTTCCTGCTCGGGGCGGGTATGCCCCGCCGTCCCGCTACGGCGGGATTGCCAGCGGACTCTGGCAGCCAGGCGGAAGCGAGCGTCTTCGACAGCCCGGCCTGGCAGACCCCGGCCGAGGCACCCTTTGGGCCACCGCCAACGGAGACAGAACCCGTTCCCGGTGCACCAGCTCCGGGTGAGCCCTTTGCCCAACCGCTGGAGCTTTCCGAGTCGGCCCGGGAAGAGGGGAGCAAGCTACCTGAACTGCCCGAGGAAGTGACACTCGATAGCCAACCCCTGGTGTCCCAACTTGTCGGCACAGAAGAGACCTCTTTTGGCCCCCTCAGCGGGGTTTCGCATGAACCGGTTGCCGATTCGAGCGAAGCGCAAGAAGCGAGCGAGCCCATCGAAGAGATCCCCATGGAGCGCCAGTGGGTCGTTGAGGAGGCCTTCGCCCCCCCCGATAGAATCGGGGCTCCCAGCGGGTCGGAGCCGGAGTCAAGACGCGAGGAGCTACCCGCTCCCTTTGCGCAAAACCTGGTCGAGCAGGCCTTCGAAGTGGACGCGCCGCCACAGCTCACGGCCGAGGAAACCACCGCCCCGGAGCGGTTCTGGTCGGAACCGGAGCCGCCTCAAGTCGAGGAGACAACCGAGCCCATACGGACGGAACCCTTCGCAACCGAACCCTTTCTGACCGAACCACCCTCCACTGCGACAACGCCGGCTGGTGAGTCCGCCGCGAGCCCCGATCTTATCGGGGCGAGCGAAGAATCGTCCGTGGCCGAAGAGCCCTTCCTCACTGTGCCGGTGAGCGACGAGCTTGTCGAAGCAGAGCAACCATCCGCATACGCCCCTGCTGGAATCGGCGCCGCTTTCCCCGAGTCGGAGCCCATCGGCACACACCACGCGGGGGAACCTTTTCTTTCACCGGCAATCGAACCCGAAGAACCGCGACCCGTCGAAGGGGTCGAACCGGAGTTTCAGTTGACTCCTCCCGCGGCGCCTCCTCCCGAAAACGGTGAACTGGTGCAGAAGGTCGTCGAAGAAGTGATGTCCCGCCTTTCGCCTGATCTGCTCGAGCAAATCTCGCGCGAGCTGGTCAAGCCGCTCGCCGAAGCCGTCCTGAAGCAAAAAAATCGTCCCAAACCCGAATAGTGGGTTCATCCTCGGCGTTGGCAGCGCAACGTCTCGAGCCACCCGACTTGTCGGAGCAGTCGGGACTTGCCGGGATGCGGCGCTTCACCGCCTTGACGAAGCTCCGGGTCGGGAACGGCCGAAACGCTCTCTTGAAGGAAGCATTGCGCTGCCCGAGAGCGCGAATTATAGTAAGAGTTTGCGCTTCGTGGTTCGACTTCGCTCACCACAAGAGGCGCCTTTCCGACCATGCCGCTTGAGATTCCCAAAGCGTATGACCCGTCGGTGATTGAGCCGCGCTGGGCCCAATACTGGGTCGAGCGGCGGCTTTACGTCGCCGAAACCGACGAGCGCAAACCGATTTACTCGCTGGTGATCCCCCCGCCCAACGTCACCGGCTCGCTCCACATGGGCCACATGCTCGAGCACACCCAGATTGACATTTTGATGCGCTGGAAGCGCATGCTTGGGGCGAACGTGCTTTGGCTCCCCGGCACCGACCACGCCGGCATTGCCACCCAGCTTGTGGTCGAGCGGCAACTGGCCGACCAGGGAATGGAGCGCACGGCGCTGGGCCGGGCGGCGTTCGAGCAAAAGGTTTGGGAGTGGAAGGCGCAGTCGGGCGACGCGATCAAGAAGCAAATGATCCGTCTGGGAGCTTCCTGCGATTGGTCGCGGGAACGCTTCACGCTTGACCCGGCGCTCGCCCGCGCGGTGCGCGAAGTTTTTATCCGGCTGTACGAGGAAGCTCTGATCTACCGCGGAAGGTACATCGTCAACTGGTGCCCGCGCTGCCAGACGGCCATCTCCGACCTTGAAACCATTCACCAGGAGCGCAAGGACAAGCTCTACTACCTCCGTTATCCGGTGACGGGCTCGGAGGAGTTCGTCATCGTGGCCACCACCCGGCCGGAAACGATGCTCGGCGACAGCGCCGTCGCCGTCCACCCGGAAGACGCGCGCTACCGGCACCTCGCCGGCAAGCACCTCCTGCTGCCCCTGATGAAGCGCGAAATTCCCCTCATCACCGACAGCTACGTCAACCCCGAATTCGGCACCGGCGCCGTCAAGGTGACGCCCGCGCACGACCCGGCCGACTTTGAAACCGGCCTGCGACACTTCCTGCCGGAAATCAATATCATGGATGAGACCGGCCGGCTCAACGAGAACGCCGGCCCCTACGCCGACCTTGACCGCTGGGAAGCCCGCAAGCGCGTCATGCAGGACCTTTATCACGAAGGGCTCGTCGAACGGGTGGAAGATTACGTTCACGCCGTGGGCACCTGCCAGCGCTGCCATACGGTGGTCGAGCCGCGCGCCTCCACGCAATGGTTTGTGAAGGTCAAGCCGCTGGCCGAAGCCGCGATCCGGGCGGTCGAAGAAAAGCACACCCGGTTTGTCCCGGAGAACTGGACCAAAGTCTATTTCGACTGGTTGCGCAACATTCACGACTGGTGCATCTCCCGCCAGCTCTGGTGGGGCCACCGCATCCCGGCCTACTACTGCCGGGAGTGCGGCCAGGTGATGGTGGCGCGGGAGACGCCCCCGGCCTGCTCTCGCTGCGCCTCGGAAGGCGTCGAGCAGGACCCCGACGTACTCGACACGTGGTTCAGTTCGGCGCTCTGGCCCTTCTCCACGCTCGGCTGGCCCGATCGCACCGAAGACTTGAAGCGCTTCTATCCCACCAGCCTGCTCATCACCGGCTTCGACATCCTCTTCTTCTGGGTCGCCCGCATGATGATGATGGGTCTGAAATTCATGGATGACGTTCCCTTCCGCGAGGTCTATATCCACGCCCTGGTGCGCGACGCCGAGCGGCAGAAAATGTCCAAGACGAAAGGGAACGTGATTGATCCGCTCGCGGTGACCGATAAGTACGGCACCGACGCCGTCCGCTTCACCCTGGCCATCATGGCGGCGCCGGGAACGGATATTGTCCTGTCCGAAGACCGCATGGTCGGCTACCGCGCCTTTGCCAACAAAATCTGGAACGCGGCTCGTTTTATCTTCTTGAACCTCGACAAGTCGGAGCAAGCGGGGGTGGTGAAGCGGGAGGAGGTTGCCGCGGAACCCATTCTGGCGGGGGCGCCTTATCCGGTCCACGGCCAGGTCAGCCTGGCTGACCGCTGGCTGTTCGCGCGGCTCAACCACATCGCCGCTGACATCGAGGCCGCGCTCGAACAATACCGCTTCCATGAGGCCTCTCACCTGCTCTACCACTTCTTCTGGCACGAATTTTGTGATTGGTACATCGAGTGGGTGAAGCCTCAAATCACGTCGCTCGAGAAGAGCGAAGCCAATCAGGCAGCCTGGCGGAACCTCTTGGCCGCCTTTGAGACTGCCCTGCGGCTCCTGCATCCCTTCATGCCCTTCATCACCGAAGAGTTGTGGCACCAGTTGCCGCGTCAGTGTCGGGGCGAATCGATTTCCCGCGAAAGCTATCCGCAGGCGCGCCCCGAATGGGAGGACGCCGAGGCCGAGGCTCAGGTCGAGCTGCTCCAGCAGATCATCGCGGAAATCCGCAATATCCGCGCCGAGCTGAAGATCGAGCCAAAGAGAAAGATTGCCGCCGCCCTGGGATCGGAAGACCCTCAGGTGCTCGAACTGGTTCACCGCCAGGAGGCGATGGTTCTCGGGCTTGCCGGCCTCGAAAGACTCGACCGCCGCAGCGGCCATCTTGCGCCTGCGGCGGACAAGCCGGCCGCGGGTCCTGATTCCATCGGGACGGGAATCATCCGGTCGGCCGCTCGCTTCGACGTTTGGGTGGCGTTCGGCGTCAAGGACCGGGAAGTGGAACGCGCCAGACTCGCCAGGAAAAAAGAAAAAATCGAGGGCGAGCTGGCCCGGCTGGGCCGGCAATTGAACGACCGGACGTTTCGGGAAAAAGCTCCCGAGAACGTGATTCGTTCCATGGAAGCGCGACTCGGCGAGCTCCAGATCGAACATCAGAAACTCGTGGATCAGCTTGCCCGCCTGATTTGATCCCGGAAAGGCGGGACCGGAACGCGGAGGATTCTACCGTCCACGGCTCGCCCTGAACAGGTGCATACGCATGGCGCAGCCTGAAGCCATTTCCGCAGCCGCCACCCTCCCCGATTGGGGCTCTCCCGAAATTTTGGATCTGATTCGTCGCGCCCTCGAGGAAGACATCGGCGCGGGCGACCGCACCAGCTCTGCCATCGTGGCCGCCACCGCCCGGGCGGAAGGTGAAATCGTGGCCAAGCAGGACCTCGTTCTTGCCGGACTGCCTCTCGCCGAGCGTGTCTGGCGCTCGCTCGACCCCTCCCTTCGCCTGGAAGCGCAGCGAACCGATGGGGCGTGGGTTTCCTCAGGCGCCATGGTCGCCCGGTTGCGCGGCCCGGCGCGAGCGCTGCTTGCCGGCGAGCGGGTGGCCTTGAATTTCCTACAGCACCTGAGCGGCATTGCCACCTGGACGCGGCAATTGGTGCTGGCGGTTGCCGGCACCAAAGCCCGCATTCGGGACACGCGCAAGACCATTCCCGGGCTGCGCCGGCTTGAAAAATATGCGGTGCGGCTAGGCGGCGGAGAAAATCATCGCTTCGGGCTCTTCGATGGAATTTTGATCAAAGAAAATCACATTGCCCTGGCCGGCTCGGTTCGCCGGGCCATTGAATTGGCCAGGGAGAAGTCACCCGAGGTTCCCCTTGAAGTCGAAGTGCGCAATGAGGCCGAACTCGACGAAGCCGTGGCGGCGGGAGCGCCGCTCGTTCTCCTGGACAACATGAGCGCCGGGCAGGTGCGGGCGTGCGTGCTGCGAGCGGGCGGGCTGGTCAAGATGGAAGTCTCCGGGGGTATCCACCGCGAAAATATTCGCGCCTATGCCGAAGCCGGCGCCGACTACATCGCCGTGGGCGCGCTCACCCATTCCGCGCCCGCTGCCGACCTCTCTTTCCTCTGCAAACCGGAATAGTGCCCGCCGCAAGAGGGTCGCCCTTGCCAGGTGTCGCCTTGCGTGAGACAATCAACCCATCCCACTTGGAGGAGGAACTCTAAAGATGCGCCGCGCCGTGCTTGTAATACTGTTTGTGTCTCTAGCCGCCGGAATCAGCCTGGCCCAATACGGCAATCCGCCCGCCGAGGCCCAAAAAGCCATCGCCAAGCCTGATTTCAAGATCACCGCTTCGTACATCGAAGCCTGTAGCTGCGACCAATTTTGTCCCTGCTATTTCAACACCTTCGCCAAAGCGCATAACGGCGTCCATTTCTGTAAATTCAACAACGTCCTTCGCGTGGACAAGGGCTATTACAAGGACACCGACTTGGCCGGAGTCAAAGTCTGGCTGACCGGCGATCTTGGCCACGAATGGGGCCAGGGCAAGGCCGACTGGCTCGTCTTCACCTTCGATCCAAGCGTCACCAAGGCACAACAAGCAGCGATGCTGGACATTCTTCCCAAACTCTATCCAGTCCGTTGGAACCCCTTGGGCGTGGACAGCGTTCCCATCGCCTGGCAGGTGGAAAAGAACGTCGCCCATGCCCGCCTCGGCAACGACAAGGGGGAAGTGATCCTGGAGCGGATTGCCGGCAATAACAACGATCCGGCCAAAGAGGTGGTGATCGGGAACCTGAAGTATTGGGCGGCGCAATCGAATACCGGCTTCCGCATGTGGAAGAACAAGCGCCACTACTACGAAGGCCATGACCAAAAATTTGAGTTCTCGGGCACCAACGGGTTTTTGATCACGATTCACTTCGAGGGCTCCGCCTCGAAACCAGCGGCTGACTGATTCCCGCCTGAGCCGCCGGCGGTCACCATCTCGGGGTGGCGCCGACATCGTATTCGGATGTCGGCTGCCTGCCCCGCCGGCTCCCCACTTGTGCCGTTCCAACTATTTCGGGCTAACTACTTCAAGAAGCCAGTCCCGCTCTGCGGGACGTAGTTTGTCGCTCGAGCTCGTCATGCTGCTCAAATAGTTGGAACGGCACTTGTCTTTCGAGTGCCGCCCCGAATAGACTCTGGAGCGTTGTTGGGCACCCTCTCCCGGTGGCGCAGGCATCGTCCCGCCGCGGCTGGATGGCTGCGGCACTGGCGAGAAGATCCGAGGCACTCGGTTGCTCAGAAGCATTGCCGGAACCACTGACCGCCGCATTGATCGGCTGCTGTCGCTTTTGATGGACCACGCGACGGTGGTTGTATCCGGAGCGAAGGTGGCCAGAGAGATTGGCGTCACCCGGTGGACGGTTTGGCGCTGGATGGAGAAGCTGCGCTCGCTGGGCGTCCGGGTCAAGGGCCACCCGATGAAGGGCTACCAGCTCGAGCGCATGCCGGACATCCTCGTGCCCGGCCAGCTCCAAAAACATCTGCGCGGAACAGGTCTGGGAAAGCGCATCCACCACTTTTTCAAGATTGACTCGACCAACACCGTCGCCATGAACCTGGGCGCGCAGGACGAGCCGCACGGCTCGATCGTCCTGGCCGAGGAGCAAACCGCCGGGCGCGGCCGCGTCGGGCGAAGCTGGTATTCGGAAAAATCGAGTGGTATCTACGTGAGCGTGCTGCTGCGCCCGGAAATTTCGCCCGTGCAGGCGCCGGTGCTCACCTTGCTTTCCGGCCTTGCCGTCCATGAAGCGGTGAGAGAAACCACCGGGATGCAACCGGACATTCGCTGGCCGAACGACCTCCTCCTCCAGGGCAAGAAATTCTGCGGCATCCTCACCGAGATGAATGCTGAGCCGGACCGCGTCCATTTTGTGGTGGTCGGCATCGGGGTGGACGTGAACCACGCCCAGATGCCCGACGAGCTGGTTGCCATCGCCGCTTCGTTGCGGATGCTGACCGGGAAAAGCTATTCGCGGTTGGAACTTCTGGCGCGGTTGCTGCGCTGCCTGGACCGCTATTACAATCAATTTCTGGAGCAGGGTCCGCAGGCGATCATCGACCGGTGGCGCGCCGCCTCGAGCTACTGCGAGGGCAAGCGGGTGAAGATCGTGGCTGCCACGGAGACGTACACCGGCCGCACCGCCGGGCTCGATGCCAGCGGCCTGCTGCGCATTATCACCGATGACGGCCGCGTCCAGACGGTGCTCTCCGGCGACGTGAGGGAGATTTGAGCATCCGACCCCCAGAGCTTTTCTATGCTCCTCGTCATTGATATCGGCAACACCAACACGGTGCTGGGCGTGTATGACGGCGACCGGCTGGTAGCGCACTGGCGGCTCACCACCGAGCGCAATCAAACCAACGACGAGTACGGCATCCTGACCCGCAACCTCTTCTCCCTCGCCGGGATCGATCCCAAAGCGATCACCGGCGTGATCATCGCTTCGGTGGTTCCCCCGCTCAACGCGGTGCTGGCGGAGATGGCGCGCCGCTACTTTGATCTGGAAGCCCTTTTTGTCGAGCCGGGAATCCGCACCGGCATCTCGGTCCACTACGACAATCCGCAGGAGGTGGGCGCCGACCGGATTGTGAATGCGGTGGCCGCTTTTGAAAAATACGGCGGCCCATGCATCGTGGTGGACTTCGGCACCGCCGTCACCTTTGACGCCATCTCCGCCCAAGGCGAATACCTGGGCGGGGTCATCGCCCCGGGCATCAGCATCGCCTCGGAAGCGCTCTTTGAGCACGCCGCCCGGCTCCCGCGCGTCGAAATCAAGGAGCCCGAGAAAATCATCGGCACCAACACGGTCGGCAGCATGCAGTCCGGGCTTTATTACGGCGCGGTGGACATGGTGGACGGCCTGATTGCGAGGATCAAAACGGTGCTCGGAGGGAACGCCAAGGCCATCGCCACCGGCGGCCAGGCTTCGCTCGTCGCCAGCGGTTCGCGCCACATTTCGATCACCGATGAATTTCTGACGCTCGAAGGCCTCCGCATTCTCTGGGAACGGAACCGGGCCGTCCCGATCCCGCAAAGCGGAACAGCTTCAAAACGCAGGTAAGAGAGATCCGCGAAGAAGCCTTCAGCCTGAAGGATTCCGAGAAACCACAGTGGGCCAGTCGTTCAATTACTTCAACTACTTCACCGAAATCGAGGAATATTTTTGGAAGAAGCGCGGAGCGCATCTGCTGGTCTCGCCGCTCGACTGGGCGATCCTGGAAACCTGGCAGAAGGCCGGCATTCCGGTGCGGGCGGTACAAAAGGGCATTGATCGAGCGTTTGAAGCCTACGGGCGCTCGAAACGCAAGCGCCCGGTCAAAAGCCTGGCCTATTGCGTGGACGCCGTGCTTGATGCTGCAAGAGAAATGAGCGAAGCAGCAGTGGGCAAAAGCCCCGCCGCGGGCGCTGCCGAGCGAGATAGCGGTTTCTCCGCTGAACGTATTGCTCGCTTCCTCGAAGACAACGCCCGCTTGCTTCGCCAGGCGGCTGGAAAAGTGAGACTCGAAACTCGGCACTCGGCACCCGGCACTCAGTACCCGGCACTCGGCACTGACCACGCGGCACTCGGCACCGCCTTTGAGCGCACCGCAGACGAATTGAGCGCGACCGCAGCCCGCCTCGGCGGGATCGCACCGCCGGGTGCCGAAGGCTCGGGAGAACCATCTCCGGACCTCGAAGATCTGGAGCGGCGACTCACGGTTCTCGAAGAAAAACTGATGGCGGCGATTACCGCAAATCTTGGCGAAGAGGAACTGGTGGAGATTCGCCGCGAAATGGACCGGGCGCTCGTGCCCTATCGCCGAAAAATGACCGCCGAGCAACTGGCGTTGCTTGAGCGGCAGTACACCCAACGAAAATTGTTTGAACAATTGCGTTTGCCGCGACTCAGTTTGTTCTACCTGGGGTGAGGGTAACGGGTTGCTGGTCCCGCTCTGCGGGATCGCTGGCCGCTGGTCACTGGACACGGGTCGCCGGCCACTGGCTTGCCCTGAGGCCGGCCGAACGGTCGCTTGAAATGGATTTCAAAATCCAAAAGCTGGTTTACGGCCCTGATGCCCTGGCCCATCACGAGGGCAAGCCAGTTTTCATTCCCTTCGTGTTGCCGGGCGAGCTAGTCACCGCCCAGTTGATCGAAGACAAGAAGAAATTCATCCGCGCCAGACCCGTCGAGATTCTCGAGCGGTCTCCGGAACGAGTGGATCCGCCGTGCCAGTATTTCACCCGCTGCGGCGGCTGCCACTACCAGCAGATGAGCTATGAGCGGCAGCTCGCCGCCAAGCAAGAGATCCTGCGCGAAACGCTTCGGCGGCTGGGAAAGATAGACTGGCAGGAAGAGATTCGCGCCCACCCTTCCCCTCCACTCGGCCCTGAAGCGTCTGGTTCAGGGCTCGGCTATCGCAATCGCGCTCAGTTCAAAATCAAGCAGACGTTTGCCACGTTCATCCAAGTGGGCTATTACGCGCCGGGCACGACCGCGCTTTGCCCCGTGCACCATTGTCCCATCGCCTCCCCGGCGCTCAATCGGGCGCTCGAAGCCCTGGCCCAATTGGCAGCGGAAGATAAATTGCCGCCGGAGCTGCGCGAGGCGGAAGTCTTCGCCGATGACCGGGATGAAACTCTTTTGCTGACCCTTTCCCATGTCGGGATCGGTCAGCCAGGAAAGAATCTCGCGGAGCTGCTTACGAGCCAAATCCCGGGAACCGTTTCCGTCCAGTTTTGCGATCTGCGGGACAACCGCAAGCAACTCTTCGGGGCGGGCCACCTGGATTATCGCGTTGCCGGCCGCTCGTACCGCGTCAGCCACGGGTCGTTTTTCCAGGTGAACCGCGCCCTGCTCCCGGAGATGGTGGATTTGGTCGCAAGCGAAAGCGGCGGCCTGCTGCTTGATCTCTACGCCGGGGTGGGGCTTTT
>DATBWB010000037.1 GCA_036514995.1 Candidatus Acidiferrales bacterium | reverse complement strand
CCGCGTCTTTGGCCGTCACTCCCCGCAGAGATCCCTTCAAATTGGGGCCATGCCAGGTCCTTCTGTCATACGCCTCATCGATGATTTGCAGCAGGAGTGTGATGGCGGAATGGAGGGCGTCATTTTTCATAGCTTCTTCTCGTTCTCGGGAGCTCGCTGCCCGGCGTTGCCGCAACTCGCTTTTCTGCTGGGCAATGGCGGGCATCATAGGGTGAGCCCGAAGGCCAGTCAACGTGCACCGCGCCAGTGTCCTTCCAACCTGTCTGGTCGCTCAGGCACGGCATGCCGAAACCGTCTGTTCTTGACATGATAAGACTGGTTCTATGGTGACCCGGCACGCTCCGAACCTCGTATTTCTGTCGAAGCTCCTGGCCTCGGTCGCTCGCGGAGCTGGCGGCGCGGCTCAGTCGTACTTTTCGTAGTGAATTTGGCGGCGGTCGAGGCCCATGGCCTTCAGTTGGTGGCGAACGTCGTCCACCATCAACTTCAATCCGCAGATGTAGGTGTCAAAGTTGCTGCGTCCGGGGAAGCATGCTTCGATTTGTTTCTGAACGTGGCCGGATGCGCCCGTCCAGTCGGCCGGCGGGCGGCTGAGTGTGGGGATGAAATGGAAGTTGGGATGCCCGGCGCTCAACTGCTCAAACTCGTCGCGGTAAAGGATGGTATGGGGATAGCGGACGCCGAAGATCAAATAGACCTGATGCCCGGTGCCATTACGAAAAAGTTGCTGGAGCATGGCGCGGATGGGAGCGATGCCGGTGCCGGTGGCGATAAACACCAGGTCGCGTTCGAGCTGCCTGGGAAGGGTAAAGAACCCGAGAGGCCCATCGAATTCGATGGTCGCGCCGGCGGCCAGGTCGCACAGGTAGTTCGAAAAACGCCCGTCCTGGACTCGATTCAGGCAGAGGTCGAATCGAGGCGACCTGTTGAGGGCCGAAGCGATCGAGTATGCCCGCGTGTGGGACTTGCTGCTGAACTGCATCGTGAGGGAAATGAATTGCCCGGCGGTGAAATCAAAACGCCGCGCCGAGGTTATTTCGAACTCAAAGTGCTTGGTTCCGGGGCAGAGTTCGATGACGCGGCGCAGGGTGGCAGCGTGAAGTAGTTTCGTTTCGTTTACCAAGGGACTACTTTTTCTGGGCGCGCTCACCCCGGTCCAATCGGGGCTCGCCTCGGGCAAGCGCTTCACGGGCGCGTTCGGTCACAAGATGGGCCATGAGCGGGTGGCCATCGAGCGATTCGGCCAGTCGAATCTCGATTTCCGGGAAACGCCGCTGCACCTCCTCAATCAGCTTGGGCAAGTCGCGGCGCAGGTGAATCCCCATCGTCAGGAAATAGGGCACAACGACGACCCGCTCGATACCGGCCTGCCGGGCACCGGCCACCGCAGTAATCAAATCGGGTTCACCCAATTCGAGAAAGCTGGGACGGACGTAGTTGTAGCCGCTCGTCCGCGCCACCTCTTCGGCAAGGCGAGCGATGGTCTGGTTCGCTTCCGGCACGCTCGAGCCGTGCGCGAAGATCAAAATGCCAAGCTTGCCCGCCTTCTTGCTGGCGGGCTTGCCCTGAACTTGATGCGATATTTCGGCGCTCACAAATTTCGAGTATCACCTGAAAGCGGCACCAAATCAAGACAGGGAGGGCGCGTGTAACACCGCCGGCCAAACTCGCACATTTCAATCCGGTGTATGATATTGGTTGCTTAAATATCGTCGCGTCTTGAGGCGCCCTATGGCTCTTCGTCGAAGGTGGAAGGTGTTGCTTGTGATCTTCCCGGCCCTGATGCTGGCGGCGGTGGCCATCCCCTTTTTGATTCCCATGGATCGCTACCGCGACCTTATGGTGAGCGCGCTCGCAGAAGCGAGCGGGCGCAAGGTGACGATCCAGTCTATGCGGCTGCGCCTGTTGCCCACCCCGGGGGTGGAGATGCGCGGCGCTGCCATCCAAAACCCGCCGGGCTTTCCGGCGGAGCCGATGTTGGCCGCTCAAAGCCTCAGTGCCGATGTGGCGCTTCGAGAACTTTTGCGAGGCAGGTTGAAGGTTACGGGTCTCACCCTCGTTCATCCGGTGCTGACCTTCGTTACGAATGCTGCCGGCGCGAGCAATTTTGAATCCTCGAGGAGAGCGGGAAGGGCGGTCAAGCAGACTCAGGAGGGAATTTCCCTCGCTGGCGTCTCGGGCGTCGAGATTCGCCAGATGGAGTTGCGTTATGGGACGGTCGTGGGAAGTCGAATCGTCGAGCGGTCGCGATTGACGGGCATTGACTTCGAGACCAGCGAGCTGCCGCTTTCGACGGAGGAGTTGAACCGCGCCGAGGGCAAGGTTTCTTTGAAGGGCGTTGCGTTGAAGCTGGCGGGCGTGCCCGAGCCGTTGCGACTGACAGGAGGCAGCGTCACGCTGAAGCGTGGCGCGGTGCGCGGCGACCTGCGGGCGGAGTCCGGCAGGCAATTAGGTTTAACGGCCGAGGGGACTTTCGAGGTGCCCCGGATTTTCGCCCCGACGGTGCGCTTTGACCTGCACTTCCCGGAGATTGACCTGGATCGCCTGGCACAAGCAACGGGCAGGAGCAGCGAAAGCACACCCTCAGTGGATTCCTCCCGCCAGGCCGGAGCCGAGCTGGTTGCATCGGGCCGCATCCGGGTGGACAAAGTGAAGAAAGCGCCGCACGAGGCCGCAAACCTTAAAGCCGACTTGCGCGTCTATGGCAATCGAACCGAAGTCAAACCGATCGAGCTCGAGCTCTACGGCGGCGTGATGAGCGGGTCGCTTGAGGTGGATCGCTCGCCCGCCCCGAAGGAATCGGGGCGAGCCCCGGCGCCGTTCGCATTCAGGATGAACCTCAAGGACGTGGACGTCGCCCGCCTGGCCGCAGCCACGCCCCGGATGAAAGGCAAAATGGAAGGCAAACTGGAAGCCCAACTCGAAGCGCGAGGAACAACCGAGGGAAAGGATTGGGAGAGAACCATCACCGGGTCGGGCAACTTTGCCATTCGCCAGGGCCGCTTTAGCGGCTTCAGTATGGGGCAGCAGCTTTCGAAGATCGTGACCATCTTGACGCTTGGCCAACAGAGATTTTCTTCGGACACGCCCTTCTCCTATTTCGGCGGCGATCTGGAAATCGCCGGCGGGCGCGTGGCGAGCAGGAAAATCGAATTGCAATCGCCCAATCTCAATAGCGCCGCTGCCGGCAGCTTTGGTTTTGACGGCACGATTCAATACCAGGGCGAGGCGACACTCTCCGGCCTGAGCGCCGTGGCCAGCTCGGGCACCGCAGGCACAGCGCCGAGAACCGGCTCAGACGTCCTCGCCGGCGTGCTAGGCGGCTTGCTCGGGAAGGCGACGGGACAGAACATTTCGGCAATCATCGTGCCTTTTTCTGTGGCCGGGACTTCCGATAATCCGAAATTTGGGCCGGGCCGTGGCTTGCCAAGAATCGTGAAAGCAACTCCGCCGGCCCAGACGACGCAGCAACCCGCGCAACAGCCCCTTCAGCCGCAAAAGCCCTCGAGCATCCTG
>DATBWB010000036.1 GCA_036514995.1 Candidatus Acidiferrales bacterium | reverse complement strand
TATGATCAATAAAGCATGCCGTCTGATTTGCCGAAAATGGCCCCGAATAGTTGGAACGGCGCTGGTCGCTCGTTTATTTCGCGCAGGGAGCTTGTGGCGCCTTGTCCGGCAGCGTGCTGGCCAATCTGGTAGGAGAAGGATTATGCGCGAGGACCAGAAAGCATCAGAGCGATGGGCTGCGGACGCGAGAGTCCGTGAAAAATTTAACCACAAGACAACGGTCGTCTTGGTGACGGCTGTTTTTCTGCTGAGTCTGTTTTGCTGGCCGGCTTTTGCCTTCGGGCAGGATCTCGCTCGGTACCACCGAGACATCGAAACCGAAGCGGAGACCATCGGCCAAACTTCCCTTTCTGCCGATCGCATCATCGAGATCCTGCGCAAGGAGCCTGCCTTGCTGCTCGAGGTCAAGAAGCTCCTGGTCAGGAAGGCTTACGAACAAGGTCGGCTGCTCGACGAGACGGAACTAACCGACGAAGCCTTGTTCAGGCTTTTGAACCGGGACGCCAGGATCAGGGCTCTTGCCACCCAAGAACTCGAAAGGCGCGGCTACATCCGCGATGCAACCCGTGAGCAGGTCTCCGGTCAGCCGGAAACGCTCGAGCCGGAATCTCCGCCGGAAGGTTTTGATCGTGAGACTTCCCCGCTTCCTCGCATTCGCCCCGAGCAGCTACCGGAGGTGCTTCGAACCGCGGAAGACGGTCGCCCTCTCTCGAACGAGGCTGCAGAGCGGGGCGCGTTCCGCCGTGAACCGGGAATCAACCGCGATACTCGGCCTCGTCCACCAACCGAGCCGCGCGGGGAACAGCCCGTCATTGTCCGCCGGCCCAATCCTTATGCCGACGTACCCTCGCTTTACGATCTTTACGCCCAGGTTTCTCGCCGCTCCCCGGTCATCGAGCGCTTTGGCGCCGATATCTTCCGCAACGGGACCGGCGATAACGACAATCTGCCCATGGATCTTCCGGTCGGGCCCGATTATGTGATCGGCCCGGGCGATGGCCTGATGATTGACCTGTGGGGCAGTGTTTCGCAACGACTTCAAAGAATTGTTGACCGCCAAGGCCGTGTGGCTCTGCCGGAAGTTGGTCCCGTCTTGGTCACCGGCCGGACTCTCGGCCAGGTTCAACAAGCCTTGCAGGCAGTTCTTCGTACGCAGTTTCGCCAAGTCCAGGCTGACGTCTCGCTTTCCCGGCTGCGCACCGTGCGCGTCTATGTGGTGGGAGATGTCGAACGCCCGGGCGCATATGACATCAGTTCGCTTTCCACGCCTCTTAATGCCCTCTACGCCGCCGGTGGTCCGACCGACCGCGGCTCCCTCCGCACGCTTCGCCACTACCAGGGAAAACAATTAGTTCAAGAGGTTGATGTTTACGATTTGATCTTGCGCGGAATCCGATCTGACGTTCACCGCCTGCAGGCTGGCGATACCGTCCTCGTCCCTCCCATCGGGCCACAGATCACCCTGGAAGGCATGGTGCGCCGGCCCGCCAATTACGAAATCAAAGGCGAGAAGACCCTGTCCGATGTCCTTATTCTGGCCGGCGGAATCATGCCCACCGGCACCCTCCGCCATATCGATGTTGAGCGCGTCGAGGCACACGAGAAACGGATCATGCTCAGCCTCGACCTTCCGGAGACGGAGAATGATGGCGCAGTGTCGAAGAGTCTGGAGCAATTCAACATTCAAGATGGTGACCGGATCAAAATCTCCCCCATTCTCCCTTATAGCTACCAGACGGTTTATCTCGACGGCCATGTGTTCCGACCGGGCAAATATCCCTACCGCGACGGGATGAAGGTAGGTGATCTGGTCAAATCTTATAGTGACTTGCTGCCCGAGCCTTCGCACCGCCACGCGGAAATCATTCGGCTGGACCAGCCGGACTTTCGACCGGTCGTGATGGCCTTCAATCTGTCCGATGCCCTGGCCGGGGGAAACGAGAACCTTGCCCTGCAACCCTTTGATACGGTCCGCGTTTTCAGCCGCTACGACTTTGAGGACCCGCCCTTCGTAACCGTCGCCGGCGAAGTCCGAGAACCCGGTCAACATCGCACGAGCGGTGAGATTCACCTGCGCGATGCCGTCTATCTCGCCGGGGGGCTTACTCCCGATGCCATGACCGAGGACTCCCAAGTCTTCCGCAAGACTACCGGCAGCAAACTCAAGGTCTTGAGCGCCAACCTGGCGAAAGCGCTCGCCGGCGACCCGGCCGAGAACATCCTCCTTGAACCAAAGGACCAAATCCTTGTTCATCGCAACCTGGCAAAGGTTGACCCGCCCACCGTCTTCATTCAGGGCGAAGTTGCCAATCCCGGAAAGTATCCTCTTGGCGAGGGAATGACTGCTTCCGAATTGGTGCGGTTGGCAGGCGGTTTCAGACGCAGCGCGTTTGCCGAGTCGGCCGACCTGACCCGCAGCCTCGTGCGCAACGGCCAGAAGATAACGGGAGAGCATCGGGAGGTCGAGATTGCCAAGGCCCTCGCCGGGGACGGCGAAGCCGATGTTCTCCTTAAGCACGGCGACACGTTGACTATCCGACAGTTGGCCGGTTGGAACGACATTGGCGCATCCGTTGTTCTGCGGGGTGAAGTGCAGCACCCCGGGACTTATGGCATCCGGCCAGGCGAACGGCTCAGCTCTGTCTTGAAACGGAGCGGGGGATTTCTCCCTGCGGCTTATCCGCAGGGAGCGTTGCTCGAGCGCGTTGAAGTCCGCCAGCTTCAAGAAAAGAGCAGGCGGGACTTAATCGAGCGCATTCAGCAGGAAGCAGCCACCTTCAAGGTTTCCCTCCAACAGAGCGCCCAGGAGCAGGTTGCTTTGCAACAAACCGCCCTCCAGCAGCGCCAGCGCGCTATCGAAGCCCTGCAGCGGGCGCCGGCCACCGGACGCCTGGTGATCAGGCTCCGAAGCAATCTGGCCGAGTTTGAAAACTCTCCCGATGACATCGAATTGAGAGCTGGTGACACGCTCTATGTCCCCAAGCGCCCGGACTTCGTGGTGGTTAACGGTCAGGTTTACAACTCCAACGCCATCACCTTTACGCCGCGGAAGAATGCAGCCTGGTACCTGAAGCAGGCCGGCGGGCCGACCGACCAGGCGGACAAGAGTGCAATCTTCATCGTCCGCGCGAATGGATCTGTGCTCACCGGAAAAGGCGAAGGCTGGTGGGGCGGGAACGTCTTGTCCGCCCGCGTTGAACCCGGCGACACCATTGTCGTGCCCGAGAAACCCATCGGCGGCTCGACTCTCTGGAAGAACTTGTTGAGTGTGGCCCAGGTGGCGTCGTCTGCGGCGGTTACCGCGGCCGTGCTGGTCCGTTGAGGTGGCTGGATTGAGAGCAGCAGTCGTGTACGGCTTCCTGCAGGTTTTGCTGGTGGCACTGGCCTTGGCAGCGCCGGCGGAGGCGCGTGACTATCCGCGCTATCCAGCCGCGGGATCGACATACGTGCCGCTGGATAGTTGGATCTATCCGGCGCTGGAGCGCCTGGCCGCCCTGGGCTACATCCACACTCAGTTTGCCGGGATCAGGCCATGGACAAGGCTCGAGTGTGCCCGTCTGATTGACGAAGCCGGCGAACTCGTCCAGCAGGAGGACATGGGGCCAGCCGAAGCGATCCGGTTGTACCGAGCACTCGAAAAGGAATTTGCCGAGCAGCTCGAAGCGTTGGGGGGAGGACGCAATCGAGGACTTCGCCTCGAGTCGCTCTACACGCGCTTCACGGGCATTGGCGGCACGCCGCTGACCGACGGCTTCCACTTCGGCCAAACCATCGTGAACGACTATGGCCGGCCCTACCACGAGGGCGCCAACGTTGTCACCGGGTTCTCCGCCCGGGGTGTTGCCGGTCGCTTCGCCGTCTATGTGCGCGGCGAATACCAGCACGCCCCCTCTTCCCCGGCACTCTCCGAGCAAGCGCGAAATGTGATCGCGGCAGCCGACTCGATCCCGGTGCAGCCGGCAACGCCTTTTCCGGCGGTCAATCAGTTTCGCCTGTTGGACACGTATGTCGCGGTCAACCTGGAGAATTGGCAGGTTGCCTTTGGGAAACAAAGCCTGTGGTGGGGTCCGGGCTCCGGCGGGCCGCTCTTGTTCAGCAACAATGCCGAGCCGATCTATATGCTGCGTATCAGCCGGGCCATGCCCTTCAAGCTGCCCAGTGTTTTCGCTTGGTTGGGCCCTGTCCGTACCGAGTTCTTTGTTGGCAAACTCTCCGGCCACCGGTTTCCGGCCAGACCCTTTATTCACGGCCAAAAGATTAGCTTCAAGCCCACGCCCAATCTCGAGTTCGGCTTTTCCCGCACGAGCGTCTTTGCCGGGGTTGGTCACCCGCTCACATTCCGCAGCCTCGGGAGAAGCCTTTTTAACATACAGGGACGGACGCCGGGTGACGATCCAGGAGATCGGCGAGAAGCTTTCGACATCAGCTACCAGTTTGGCGGTTGGCTAAGCCTTTACAGCAACTTCATGTGGGATGACGCCATCCGCCGCACCACGATGAACCCGGGATTCTACCTCCCACGACTTCCACGGCTAACCAAGTTGGATTTTCGGGCGGAAATGGTCAGCACCGATGTCCCAGCAGGTCCGGATAGCGCAGGTCGCCTGATCTACTCGAATAATCAATATCATGACGCCTACACGAACAAAGGCAATCTGCTCGGAAGTTGGGTAGGTAGACAAGGTGTCGGGTTCCAACTACGAAGTACATATTGGCTGTCTCCTCGGAGCAGCGTCCAATTGAACTACCGCCATGCCAAGGTGAACGGGGATTTTATCAGGGGGGGCGGAACGCTGAACGACATCGGTACGAGCGCGCATCTGGTGCTCCGTCCTGATTTAATCCTCTCGACTTCTGTTCAGTACGAAAAATGGTCGTTCCCCGTGCTGTCAACCAACCGCAGGTCAAACGTCACCGCCTCCTTTCAGTTGACGTTCTGGCCGCAACCAAGGAGCCAATAGTGGAGAGCTCGGCCAGTGGCGCTGCACCGGCGACTGCGCGACCCAACGAGGTTGAGGCCCCTTCCGAGAACGGAATCGGCGAAGAGCTGCTCGACCTGGAGGGGCGGCAACAAAGCGTCGCCCGGGCCCGGCTGCTCTGGGATCAGCGGCGATTTCTTGCCAGAGTTGTCCTTGCTGGTCTGCTGTTCGGAACGGCGATCGCCTTCTTGATCCCCAAACGTTATGAGTCTTCCACGCAATTGATGCCTCCGGACAATCAATCCGGTTCGGGCATGGCCATGCTCGCGGGACTGACGGCCAGGACTGGGAATGGCCTTGGGATGT
>DATBWB010000035.1 GCA_036514995.1 Candidatus Acidiferrales bacterium | reverse complement strand
AATCGTGATCCCCCGCGCCCGCTCCTCCGGCGCGTTGTCAATCGAATCGAACGACCGAAACGCCACCTTCGGGTCGGTCTTCCCCAAGACCTTGGTGATCGCCGAGGTCAGCGTCGTCTTGCCGTGGTCAATGTGGCCAATCGTGCCGATGTTTACGTGCGGCTTCGTCCGCTCAAATTTTTCCTTCGCCATTGCTGTCTCTGCTCCTCAGCGTGTAAGTCTTACGACTGGACAATGGACCTGCCCGCCCAGAGTGCGTCGAGTTTCGCAGTTCTCTGGGGGTCGCGCCTGAGATCGCTCAAAGAAACGTGATTCATGTAGGCCTTGTACCTCTTGCTCTCACAAGCAAAGTCTACACGCCACGTGCGAGTATTAGACTCCGGGGACCATGCAAAACCGGTCGCCCCTTTGCTACCAAGGTACTGCTCAACGATCTTCTTGCCTTCCTGAAGGTCAGGAGGCTCTGGGGCGAGTTTGGTCATCAGAATCACGCCTACGACCTCACCGCCTTGCCGGTGACCCGTGAAATCACTTCCTCAGCGATATTGGCCGGCGCTTCCTCGTATCGCCAGAAGTGCATGGTAAAGCTGGCGCGGCCCTGGGTGCGCGAACGCAGCTCAGTGGCGTACCCGAACATTTCAGAAAGCGGCACGTGGCTGCGGATGACCTGCGACCCGGCACGCGTCTCCATGCCCATAATCTGCCCGCGGCGGCCATTGAGGTCGCCAATCACGTCGCCCATATATTCCTCCGGGACGACGACTTCCACCTGCATGATCGGCTCGAGCAGAACCGGCTGCGCTTTTTGCGCAGCTTCTTTGAAACCGATCGAGCCGGCAATCTTGAAAGCGATCTCCGAGGAGTCCACCTCATGATAGGAGCCGTCGTAGAGGACGGCGGCAATGTCCACCATCTCGTAGCCGGCGAGCACGCCGCCTTCGAGCGCTTCGGCAATGCCCGCCCGGACGGCCGGGACAAAATTCTTCGGGATCGCCCCGCCATAGATCCCATCCACGAAAACAAATCCGCGGTCTTTATCCACCCAATAATTTTTCTTGGCGCCAATCTGTTTGAGGATATCGGCAATGGCTTCTTCGCGGGGTTTGTTGAGGGCAATGGGATGGATGCGGAGCTTGACGTGGCCGTACTGGCCGTGGCCGCCGGTCTGACGAATGAACCGGCCTTCCGCCTCCGCCGGCCGGCGAATCGTCTCGCGGTAGGCAACCTGAGGCCGGCCGACGTTCGCCTGAACCCCAAACTCCCGCATCATCCGATCCACGATGATTTCCAGGTGCAGTTCGCCCATGCCGGAGATGATGGTCTGGGCGGTGTCGGGATCGGTGTGGATGCGGAAGGTGGGGTCTTCCTGGGCGAGCTTGGTGAGGGCGTTGCCGAGCTTGTCCTGGTCCGATTTGGTCCTTGGCTCGATGGCCACCGAAATCACTGGCTTCGGAAAATCCATCGATTCCAGCACAATGGGATGCTCCTCATCGCAGAGGGTGTCGCCGGTGACCACGTTTTTCAGGCCGACGCAGGCGGCGATATCCCCGGCCGAAACCTCCTGAATTTCTTCTCGCTTGTTGGCATGCATCTGGAGGAGCCGGCCAATGCGCTCGCGAAAGTCCTGGCGCGAGTTCAGCACGTGCGAACCGGCCTGCAACGTGCCCGAATAAACGCGGAAATAGGCAAGGTGGCCGACGAAGGGATCAGTCATGATCTTGAAAACCAGAGCCGAGAAGGGTTCCTTGCCCTCTGGCCTGCGTTGGAGCGCTTTCCCCGTTTCCGGGTCGGCCCCTTCCACCGGTGGAATGTCCAGCGGGCTCGGCAGGTAATCCACCACCGCGTCCAGCAGCGGCTGAATGCCCTTGTTCTTGAAAGCGGCCCCGCAGATGACCGGAACAAGCTTCAGCGCAATCGTTCCCTTGCGCAAGCCCAGGCGGATGTCCTCCGGACTCATTTCGTGGTCGTGAAGATATTTTTCAAGCAGGCGGTCGTCCATCTCCGCCACCGCTTCAAGCAAGCGACCGTGATAGGCCCTGGCAATCTCCCGGTAGGGGGCAGGGATGGGAACGCGCTCGTACTCGGCCCCGAGGGTCTCTTCATCCCAGACGATGGCCACTTGCTCGATCAAATCAATGACCCCTCTGAATCTTTCCTCTTTTCCGATGGGGTACTGGATGGCGACGGGGTGGGCGTCAAGGCGGGAACGAATGGCGGCGATGGTATGCTCAAAGTTGGCGCCAACGCGATCCATCTTGTTGATAAAGCAGAGACGCGGGACGCGATACTTATCCGCCTGGCGCCACACCGTCTCCGTCTGCGGCTCGACGCCGGCCACGGCATCAAACACCGCGATGGCGCCATCCAGCACGCGCAAGGAACGTTCCACCTCAGCCGTAAAGTCCACGTGGCCGGGCGTGTCAATGATGTTGATGCGATGCTCGCGCCAGTAGCAGGTGGTGGCGGCGCTGGTGATGGTGATGCCGCGCTCGCGCTCCTGCTCCATCCAATCCATGATGGTGGTGCCGTCATCCACTTCGCCCAGCTTGTGCGTCCGCCCGGTGTAGAAAAGCACACGCTCGGTCGTCGTCGTTTTCCCGGCGTCAATGTGCGCCATGATCCCGATGTTGCGCGTGCGTTCGAGTTGGTCCGTACCTGCCATCAAAATCGTCCGTGGTTGGTAATGCCATGTGCCCAGCCGATCCTTTCGAGTTCCCCCCGGTGGGCCGACCGGAGATTCTGGATCGGATGCGCTACCACCGATAGTGGGCAAAGGCCTTGTTGGCCTCGGCCATGCGGTGGATGTCCTCCTTCTTCTTAACGGCCCCGCCGCGATTGTTGGCCGCGTCCATCAATTCCTCAGCCAGCTTGTCAACCATCGACTTCCCCGGCCGGGCGCGGGCATAAAGAATCAGCCAGCGAATGGCCAGGGAGGTGCGGCGGAAGGTATTGACCTCGACCGGCACCTGATAGTTGGCCCCGCCGACGCGCCGGCTTTTTACTTCCAGCAGCGGCCGGCAATTTTCAACCGCCTTCTTGAACATCTTGGCCGGGTCATCATTGGTTTTCTTGGCCACCATATCCATGGCCCCATAGAAGGCACGCTCGGCAGTGCTCTTCTTGCCGTCCCACATCATGCAATTGATGAACTTGTGGACGAGGGCCGAGCTGAAGATCGCATCCGGCGTAATCTCATGATGTTCGACGTACCCTTTTCGCGGCATGGTTCCAACCTCTACTTGGCAGCGGCCTTCTGGCGCTTGGCGCCGTACTTCGAGCGTCCTTGCTTGCGATTCTCCATGCCCGCGGCATCGAGCGTTCCTCGTATGATGTGATAGCGCACGCCCGGCAAATCCTTGACCCGGCCTCCGCGTACCAGCACGATCGAGTGTTCCTGCAAATTGTGCCCGATACCCGGGATGTAGCTGGTGACTTCAATGCTGTTCGTCAGCCGGACGCGAGCCACCTTGCGCAGCGCCGAGTTCGGCTTCTTCGGCGTCTGCGTATAAACGCGGATGCAAACCCCGCGTCGTTCTGGGCAACCCTGCAGCGCCGGTGACTTTGTCTTTGCCCTCACCTGCTCCCGGCCAAAACGCACCAATTGCGAAAACGTCGGCACGATTCACCCTCAATCTGAAATCCAACAGCGACAATAATGTCGGTGGATAAGTTCAGCTTTCGGAAAGGGTCAGAAGCGACCCCGGTGACCATCACGACAAGAAGACCGACGGCAAACTTCGCCTCGCCTTTAGCCAAAAGCGGATGCGAGATCGAACACCGACGGCAGGCTTTCTCTTGGCTTTGCGGGGCTTGCGCCCCATACCGGCCACGGCGCCCTAAGGCACCCTTTCCCCTTCATCGGCCCGGCTGCCATCCCTGCGCCTCTTTTGCCGGCCGACAAACCAAGAAGAATAAAGGGATTTCACATTTTTGTCAAAAGGTTTTTGCCGTCGTGGAGAAGGCACATCCTGTCACGACCGGAACTTTGGAGCGCTTGCGTCCTTTTCCTTCGATCGCGTTGCTGTCCCGCCAGGGCGAGGCGAGGGAGAAGCACAACCAGCGTCGAACCGCCGGTCCCCAGGTTTCGGGAGCCAGGATTTCAGTGTATCTCCATGATTTCTTTATCTTTAGCTCTGGAGAGTTCATCCAGCCTGATAATGAACTGGTCGGTCAATTTTTGCATCTCCTCGAGAGCCTTGCGGTGGTCATCTTCGCTCACCTTCTTGTCCTTGAGCAATTTCTCGATCTGCTCTTTCCCATCGCGGCGAATATTGCGCACCGCCACATGATGGTTCTCAAGCACCTTGTGGAGATGCCGGGCCAACTCTTTTCGCCGCTCCTCGGTCAAAGGCGGAATGGGCACGCGAAGAATCTTGCCGTCGCTGACCGGGTTGAGGCCAAGGTCGGAGGTGCGGATGGCCTTGTCCACGGCGGCGATTTGCGCAACGTCCCAGGGCTGGATGACGATCAAGCTGGCGTCGGGAACCGACAGAGTGGCAACCTGGTTGAGCGGGGTGGGCGTGCCGTAGTATTCCACCCGGATCTGGTCGAGCAAATTGACCGAGGCGCGCCCGGTGCGAATGGCCGCCAGTTCCTTGCGAAAATCTTCCACTGCCTTCTCCATACGCGCCCTGGCCTGGGTCAGAGCGTCTTTGGTGGAAGCAACCGGAGCCATAGTCATGAGAACCTCCTTGCTTCCATCGCACTCGCCCAGCCCGCCAGGCCGAGGCGGGCTCAGACGGTGACGCGCGAGCCGACGGAAGTGTCACCCAGAATGACTCGCTTCATGTTCCCCGGGACGTTGAGATTGAAGACAATGATGGGCAGTTTGTTATCCATGCAAAGGGAAATGGCGGTCGTGTCCATCACCTTCAGGCCGCGGGAGATCACGTCCAGGTGGCTGATGCAGTCAATCTTGCTGGCCTGCTTCACTTTCTCCGGGTCAGCATCGAAGATGCCGTCCACCCTGGTCGCTTTCAAAATGACTTCGGCGTGAATCTCCATGGCTCGCAGGGCGGCTGCCGTATCCGTGGAAAAGTAGGGATTGCCGGTTCCGCCGGCGAAAATAACCAGACGGCCTTTTTCCAGGTGACGAATGGCGCGGCGGCGAATGAACGGCTCAGCCAACCGGTGCATCTCAAAGGCAGTCATCAGCCGCGTGTTGACATTCTTCTTTTCCAGAGCCTCCTGAAGCGCCAGCCCATTGATCACTGTGGCCAGCATGCCCATGTGGTCGGCGGCAACACGATCCATGGATTTTCCGACCGCGCTCGAGCCGCGGAAGATGTTGCCTCCGCCGATCACCAGAGCGCTCTCGACCCCCAGCTCGTGGACCTCGCGCACTTCGTTGGCAATGTTGTCCGCCGTTTCCAGCTCAATGCCAAAGCCTTGCTTGCCCTGAAGGGCTTCCCCGCTGAGTTTGATCAGGACTCGCTTGAAGATGGGTGCTGCCATGTCGCTGGGTCAAGCTCCTCGAGCGGGCGCGGCCCCGCCGTCCTGCCGGGGCATCGGGGCGGGCTTGGTGGTGACAAACGATTCGGTGTCTTCGCCGACCTTGAAGCGCACAAATCTCCGCACGGCGATCTTCTCGCCGAACTTTGCGATTTTGGAATCGATCAGCTCTTTGACGGTAATCTTCTCGTCGCGGATGAAGGGCTGTTCGTAGAGGCAGGCCTCGGCATAGAATTTGTCCATGCGACCGTCGATGATTTTCTCGATGACGGCAGCGGGTTTGGCGCTTGCGTTCGCCTGTTCGCGGAGGATCTGCTTTTCCCGCTCGAGGATCTCCAGGGTGACGTCCTCGCGGCGGATGAAACGCGGGTTGGCGGCGCAGATGTGCATGGCGATGTCGTGCGCCAGTTGCTGAAATTCAGCGTTGCGCGCCACGAAGTCAGTCTCGCAGTTTACCTCAACCACCACTCCCATTTTGCCGCCGGCGTGAATGTAGCTGCCGACGACGCCCTCGGTGGCCACCCGAGCGGCTTTTTCCTGGGCACTGGCGATTCCTTTTTTGCGAAGCAGGATGGTAGCCTGCTCCAGGTCGCCATTCGCCTCCGTGAGGGCCTGCTTGCAATCCATCATGCCCGCGCCGGTGCGCTCGCGGAGTTCTTTGACCAGTTTTGCCGGAACCATCACTTGAGGTTGCGTCATGAGCCCCGCCGCGGCAGGGCCGTTACTCCCCATCGCAAGAAATATCGGAAGAAATCATCTCTCCCGATGCAAGACCAGGGTCCTGTGCGCGCCCCGCCCCTTGGCCCCTCGGGCCATTCGCCAGGCCATCTACTTTGGACGTCGCGGCGTAATTCCGTTGTCTTCAACCGCAAAAGTGCCCTCGTCGGCGGCTTGCTCAAAAGCCTCCACCGTGTCCACCGGAACCTCGGGTGCCTCTTGTGGAAAATCCTCGCCGGGGACCTCGGCCAACTCAGCCCCCTCGACCGCTTCCGTTATTTCCTCGCCCGCCGCGACTTCAGCCATTTCAGGCTGTTCCGCCTTTTGGGCTTCGAGTTGGCTCTGTTCGAAGATGCTGCGGCCCTCGAGGATACAATCAGCAATCTTCCCCGCGAACAACCGGATGGCTCGCAAGGCGTCGTCGTTTCCGGGGATGACGTAGTCCACTTCATCGGGATCGCAGTTGGTGTCCACCACCGCCACCACCGGTACCCCGATGCGGCGCGCTTCTCGCACCGCAATCTGTTCCTTGCTCGAATCAATCACGAACAGCGCGTCGGGCATGCCGGGAAGCGTCTTGATGCCGGCCAGATTCTGCTCCAGGTGCTGCCGCTCGCGCAGCAGGCGGATCTGCTCCTTCTTTGGCCGCAAATCCATGCGACCGTCCTCAACCATCTCGTCAAGCTCCTTGAGCCGCTGGATGGATTTCTGAATGGTGCCGAAATTGGTGAGCAGGCCGCCCAGCCAGCGGTGATTCACAAAGAACATGCCGCAACGCTGCGCCTCTTCCTTGATCGCTTCCTGCGCCTGGCGCTTCGTGCCGACAAACAGGACGGTCTTTCCGCTGGCGCCGAGCTCGCTCACAAATTTGGCCGCTTCTTTGAACTGTTTGAGCGTCTTTTGCAGGTCAATGATGTAGATGCCATTGCGCTCGCCGAAGATAAACTCCTTCATCTTGGGGTTCCAGCGGCGAGTCTGGTGGCCGAAGTGGACACCCGCCTCCAGCAGCTCTTTCATGCTGATGGAAACCAAACGACTTCCTCCTTCTGCCCTCAACCCCGCCTACCGCCGGCTGGCTTGCTTTCCCCCGCCGAGCGCTAGGCCTCTTCCAGTCGAGGCTGCCAGCCCCTTGCTGGCCGAGTGGTTTTCCCCCGAACAAGCCGGGGGAAGGTGAAGAGAATCCGCCCACCGGGGCGGAGCCGACACGCCCTGCTCTCGGCAGGGTCCACATTCCAACCGCTAACGCTTCGAGAACTGAAAGCGCTTCCGCGCGCCCTTCTGGCCATATTTCTTGCGTTCTTTCATGCGCGGATCGCGCGAGAGCAATCCCCTTTTCCGGAGCTGGCCTCTCAGTTCGGCATGATAGGCAACCAGGGCCCGAGCTATCCCCAGCCGCACCGCACCCGCCTGGCCGGAAGCGCCGCCGCCGCTCACCTTGGCGTTCACGTCAAACAAATCGGCCGTAGCCGTAGCCAGCAGCGGCTCGCGAGCGAGCAATCGCCAGCGCACCGTCTTGAAAAATTCATCGTAGCGGCGCCGGTTTACCGTGAACTTGCCGCTGCCGGGCCGCAAGAAAACGCGCGCCACCGATTCTTTCCGCCGGCCCGTCCCGTAGTACTGCCCGGAAGGCGTGGGCAAAGCTGGAGCAGGGGCCGTCTCCGTCAAAATCTCCGGGGTCTGGACTTCACTTGCCAACGTTCACCTCGTTCACCTCGCTGGCCTCTCACTGCATCGCAGGGGCCGCGACGGGTTTTTGCGCGGCGTGGGGATGCTCCTCGCCGGCATAGATGCGAAGCCGCTTGGCCAGCCGCGCCCGCAAACGATTCTTCGGCAGCATGCCGAGGATGGCATCGCGCACCACCTCCGCCGGCCGGGTCTGTTTCCGATGCTTCAGGGAAACTTCTTTGAGTCCGCCGGGATAGCCGCTATGCCGGCGATAGATCTTCTGCTCGAGCTTGCGGCCGGTCACCCGAACCTTCTCGGCGTTGACAATCACCACATGGTCGCCGCTCACATGAAAGGGAGTATAGACGGGCTTATCTTTGCCAATGAGAATCCGGGCGGCACGAGTGGCCAGCCGCCCCAGCACCTGGTCCCGGGCATCGAGCAGGACCCATTTGCCCTCGCGCATCTGCTCCACCTGCTCGCCCCTTGGGAAAAAGGTTCTCACGTCAATCAGCAGCCTCGAACCGCACATTGCAAACTCGCTAATCTACCGGACTGCCCCACTTTTGTCAACGAGT
>DATBWB010000034.1 GCA_036514995.1 Candidatus Acidiferrales bacterium | reverse complement strand
ATCCGACAGCTCGGGGGAGGACATTTGTCATAGCAGTTATCCCCCTCTTAGCAAGTCTCTACGCGTGCCGCGGAGGCCCTTTTGTCTCCTCCAGCACGGCAGGTCAGCAGGTGGCATTTCCGGTCGTCGCGACGACAGGCGAGGCCGTCATCCGAAAAGCGGCGGACGTTGCTTTCGTGGAGGTGGCTGTCGAATCCCTTGCGAGAACTCCCAAAGAAGCAAGGAGCAAGAATGCTGAGATCATGGCTGCAGTGCGGAAAAGGCTTAGGGAGGCCGGCATCACAGAAGAGGCCATTCGCACGCTGTCATACTATCTGGAAGCCGACTATGACTATGTTAAGGGCAACCAGGTCCTTCGTGGCTATGCAGCTAGGAACGCAATCGAAGTTCGGATTGAGCAGATGGACCGGATAGGGGAAGTCATCGATCTCAGTATTGCCGCCGGGGCAAACTCAGTCGCGAGCCCTAGATTCGATCTTAAAGACCGGGAGGCGATCGAGCACGAAGCGCTGAAACAAGCTGTTGCTGATGCGCTCGCCAAAGCGGAAGCTGCGGCCGCGGGTGCGCACCGCGCTGTTGACCGCGTGCTTCGCATTGAGGAGCGTGGGATGTCGCCCAAACCACTCCGACGGCCTCTCGGTCTCACAGATTCAGCGCGCGAAGCACCGGAGACAACTATTGTACCGGGCGAGATCGAGATTAATGCTCAAGTGATGCTGACCGCAGCCTTAAAATGAGGTTTTCCGATGCAGGTATACACCGGCGAAAAAGGAGGCTTGGGAAAGATAACTTCCGAGTGAGGTCTATTTCCGCAATTGAGTTGCGGTGAACCACGCGAACCACTGAGAAGTGAAACCCACGAGTAAGCGGGCATGTCAGACTTTTGCAACTCTAGGATTTCCTGTCGAACGTCGCTTGTGCTGTCCAGCTATCGTCAACAATCAGCGCGGTCACGTATTGGAAGGGAACGATGGCGGCTCTACCCGCAACTTGAAGCAAGAAGGGCGCTTCAGGGATTTGCCCAAAAGCGCCCATGGTTGCGGGGGGTGGATTTGAACCGACCTTTGGCCCCGCGCCGCCCGCGGCACGCAAAAAATGCCAGCCCAACGAGCTACAGCTCGCTGAATGCAGTTTTCCACCTAGGAAAGCAAAAGGCCGAACTCTGCGCTCGGCCTCTGCTTTATTAGTGCTGGTTGCGGGGGGTGGATTTGAACCACCGACCTTTGGGTTATGAGCCCAACGAGCTACCAGACTGCTCCACCCCGCAGCCCGATAGTATTCGATTCTCTCCCTTTCCGCAACCCCGACGGCCGCTGACCGGAAAGCCGAAATAGAAAAATCAGCAAACAGGCCTCGGAAACATAGAGGGGGAAAACAGCAAAATGAAAGTGCCAATCACGATTTATTCTTGAACAAGCCAGCTACCAGGAGCTATAGGGAGTACCTTCCGAGGATACTGCGTCTGAACCCGAATGCACATCCACGATGCCCGTCTCGGTTTGGTCCGGGCTGAGCAAGACGTCTTCGTATTCCACTTGCCAGGTATTCTTCTTCTCGGTAATATCGTTCGGGATTCTCCGAAAATACCCGGCGGCAACCAGATCATCCAGCGACTGCGGCCCGCGCAGCTTGTCGAGCGTGTACTGGTCGATGGCCACGCGCATCGCCGTCAGGTTTTGCCTGAGCACGGCTTCCCGCGAGCGCCGGATGGAGCGTTGAAATTGAGGAATGGCGATGCTGATCAGAATCACGATGATCGTGATCACCACCATCAATTCCAGCAGGGTAAATCCGCGTCTTGAACTTCTTCTTTGCACTACCAATCCGAATAGCGGGTTCCGTCGAGGGCGGTAGCGGTGCTGCGGCTGTACACGTCAAAAACGTTTTGCCCGCCCCAACTCCCAGCGTCCGGCGAATCCTGGACGGACCGCATTCCCCATTCGAGGTAACCCGTCATCGGATCCACAGGAATCTTCCTCAAGAAACGCACCCGCCGGTCCGGCGCCCCGCCCAGTTGGACTCCCTTGACTAACGTCTCCAAATCGGGCGGGTACCCTTCCGTCCCAAGTTTCACCTGGAGGAGACCACGGTCAGCCGCATCTTTGTAACGGTCAATGGCTGTCCGCATCTCGCGCAGTGCCCGCCGCAGCTCGACCTCTTTTTGCCGCCGAATCTGTACGCGGGCCATCGGCAACGCCAGGCCCGCAAGGATTCCCACGATTGCCACCGCGATCACCAACTCGATCAACGTGAGTCCGCGCTGATGGCGAATTCCTGCCCCCACTCGAAGCCTCTGCTGTCCGGTTACTGTACTACTACCACGCACTCACCGGTGGCGAGCGAAATCGTCTCCTGCGTCGCCGTCCGGGCATTCACCTGGGGAATGCGAAGCGTTGTTTGGCCCTTACCTAAGCTGCGCGCCACCAGCGCCACCACCGCACCGCTGCCGCTCGTGCCGCTTGTCCCGGGTGGCCGGATAAGAGAAATAATGGCCACGCCGTTCTCTTGATCCACTCGCTGCACGATCGCCACTGCCTGGCCGTCGCTCGACATGAAGCCGCCGTGCCGCACTTCATCAATCTGAATCACCTTGGCGTCGTACTGCACCAGGAACGGAAGCGAAAACAAATCCTTGACGTTGTCCACCACCACGTTCACCACAAACGGCTGGCCGCTCGGCACGTTCACAAGATTCGGATCGAAGCGAATCATCGCAGCACCCGTCGGAGCCGGCGCTGGCGTCGGTGCGGTTGCTTTTGCCTCGCCCAGGGGAGGTTGCGCACGCCCGGCGGGCACTGCCCTCTCCCCTGCTGCCAGGCGTAGTTTCAGGTTCGTGTCCGTCCCCACATTCACGCTGCGCAAATTCGCCGCCGTAATCTCCGGCACTCGGACTACCCGGGGAGTCAACACAATCAGCACTTCGTTTTCCAGCGTCTCGGTGGTTTCGTCCGAGAAAAAATAACGAAGGAACGGTACCTGGCTCAACCCTGGCCAACCCGTCTTCAACGTTCGATGCGTCCGCTCAATCACGCCACCGAGCACGTTCACCTCGCCTTCGCGCAGGCGAATGTCGTGCTCGACCACTCGCTGGCTGAAGACCGGTTGATTGATGCCCCCGATGTTGACCGTTGCCGTCTGTTGCGAAATCTCCACCTTGACCTTCAGGCTGACCTCGCGGTTCGGATGCACGTGCGGCGTCAACTCCACGTTGACGCCAACGTCCTGATATTGAAACTGGGTGCTTACGAGCGGACTGACGCCCACAGCGCCGAGGCCAGGCTGGAAAGTTCCCGTCGCCACCGGAATGCGATCGCCGATGCGAAGCTTCGCTGTCTGCCCGTCGGAAGCGCGCACCTCGGGGTTCTGCAAGATTTTCGTCGCCGAGTCACTCAGGAGCGCAAATGCGCGCGCGCCCGGCAGCGCCAGACTGTAATCGGCGGACGAAAGTCGTTGTAAGTCGCTCAAGCGGATGGTGCCCGAAGGGGGTTTGGTGTCCGTTCCCGGCGCCGTGGGATTGCGCGGCGTGAAAACGAGTGAGGCAACCGGCGAAGTATCCGGCTGGATGCCCAGCTCGCGGAGCCGGTCGCGGCGTGCTTGCAACACCGAAACCTGCACCACCACTTCTGGCTTGGCCTTGTCAATATCCCGGATCACTTTCTCCGCCACCGCCACCTTGTCCGGCGTATCACGCACCACAATCGCGTTCATCGTGTTGTTTTGCTGGATGCGGCGCATGTCGAGCAGGGTCCGCAGCGCCGTCACCACTTCCGTAAGTTCGGTGGCCGTCAATGTGTTCGAAAGATAGAACGTGCGGACGACCTGTTCCTCGTAATCTTTCCGCTTTTGCGGCGTATCCGGGATGATGAAGATGGCATTGCTCGTGACCGGCTTCCAGAAGGTCTTCGTCTGTAAAGCCACCAGGTCCAGCGCCTCGGCCAGCGTGACGTTCACAAAATCAACGGGTATCCTTCGGGAAGCAAAATCCGGATCGAAAATCATGGAGATTCCCGCCAGTTTCCCGATCGTGTCAAAGATCATCTTGGCATCATTGGTGGCGCGCAAGCTCATGGGAGTTTGGGGCAAAGCCGCCAGCCGGGGCGGTCCTTCGCTGGCTTCGTCTGTTGTGGCCGGCTTCTCCGCTTCGCTTTTCTGCGATTTCTGCTGTTCCTCGGCGATTAGCTCCAGTGTTTTCTTCAGTTCCTGCTCGGCCACAAAGCTGGAAGGATCAATGGCCAGCGCTTTTTCGAACTCGGCCGCCGCCAGTTGCAATTGTCCTTGGGCACGCAGCCTGTGTCCGCGATCCACGTGAGATTGACTCGACTCAAAACGCAAACGCTGCACCTTGAGTTGATATTCGGTGTTCCCTGGGTTCGCCTTCAGGGCATTCTGGTAGTGAATCAGAGCGCTGTCGTAGTCCTTTTCCATCTCCGCCCTTTTGCCCTGTTTGAAATCGGTCTGACCCTTGGGACAACCGGCCAGGATCAGCCCGGCCAAAACAACGCCACACACTGCCCACCATCGGGTTGAACGCATCTTGGAAGCCTCAAAAAGAACCGGTTCGCCGTGAGTCTAGCACTGCTTACCAACTCCGGCAAGAGACCCGTACCGTCGGCTTGCATCTTCCTCTGCCCGACCTTAAGATAGTTGGTTTTGAATGGCTCAAGGTAAGTCCACCGACGAAAAAGTGGTTGCCACAAACCGCCTTGCCAGCCACAACTATTTCCTACTGGACAGGTTTGAGGCGGGCTTGGAGTTGCTGGGCACAGAAGTTAAATCACTCCGCGCCGGGGAGGCCAATCTGCGCGACAGCTATGTGGCGATTAAGGACGGTCAGGCCTGGCTGCTCAACTGTCATATTCCTCCCTACGCGGCTGGTGGTTATTCGAACCACGCACCCCTGCGCGCGCGCCGGCTGCTGCTGCATGGCCAGGAGATTCGTAAACTCTTTGGGAAAACCAGAGAAAAGGGCCTCACGCTGGTTCCCCTGAAGATCTATTTCAAGCGCGGTCGGGCCAAGTGCGAAATTGCTCTGGCCAAAGGCAAAAAGATTTATGACAAACGTGAGACCATTCGCCGCCGCGCCGCCGAACGCGAAGCGGCGGAAGCGATGCGCCGGCACAAACGTTTTTAGCGCCAACGACGGAGATCCATGGACATCACCCTTTTCGCCGGTTCCATTGAAACCTGGAAGGGCGACGCGCTGGCCGCCTGCATCCCTGAATCCAAAGATCAGCTTCCACCACTGCTTCAGCAGATCGATTCTTTGAGCGGGGGACGTCTGAGGGATCTGCAGCAAGCCGGCGAACTGACCGGCCAATCGCTGGACATGGTTCTCCTCCACCATGTCCCCGGTTTGGTTGCCAACCGGCTTCTATTGGTTGGGGCAGGGAAGCCCGAAAAGTTCGGACTGCCGGAGTTGCGAAAAGTAGCCGCGGCCGCCCTCCGCCATTTGAAAAGCAAAGGCGTTCGCACCATCGCGTTTCTTCTCCCCCCTGACATTCCGATCGCTGATGCGGCACAGGCCGTGACGGAAGGTGCCCTGCTGGGTGACTACGAAGCTGACAAGTACAAAACAGACAAGAACGACCAAAAGAAAGTGGCCGCCTTCACCGTGGCTGGTCTTGACGGTGATCAGCAGGCTGAGGTTGAAGCCGCGGTGCGGCGCGGGCGTGTCATTGCCGAAGCGCAAAACTTTACCCGCGATCTTGTCAACGAACCCTCGAATGCGCTCACGCCTCGCATTCTCGCCCAGCGCGCCCTGGAGATGGCTCAGCAATTTGGTCTCGAGGCAGAGATCCTGGATGAAAAGCGCATCGCCGAACTGGGCATGGGGGCGTTCCTTGCGGTAGCCCGCGGCAGCGACGAGCCCCCGCGCTTCATTATCCTTCGCTATTCTCCCCGAGAGCTGGCGGCGAGTGCGCCTGTCTTCGGTCTCGTCGGCAAGGGAATCACCTTTGACAGTGGTGGTATCTCCATCAAACCCGCCGAGGGCATGGAAAAGATGAAGTACGACATGGCCGGCGGCGCCACCATGCTTGGCGTCATGCGCGCCATCACCCAGCTCAACCTCCCTTTCCGCGTTATGGCTTTCGTGCCCGCAGCGGAGAATCTTATGAGCGGTCGCGCCCAAAAACCGGGGGACATCCAAACCTCGCTCTCCGGCAAAACCATTGAGGTGTTGAACACCGATGCCGAAGGCCGGCTTGTCCTGGCCGATGCCCTGACCTACGCCAAGCGGCTCGGATGCACTTGCCTGATTGATGCTGCGACGCTGACCGGTGCTATCGTGGTTGCTCTCGGCAACCTGAATGCCGGCATTTTTGCCTCGGACGCGGTTCTTCTCGAGCGCTTTCTTGCGAGCGCTCAGGCTGCCGGCGAGAAAATGTGGTCCATGCCGCTGGACGAGGAATACGCCGAGCTCATGAAGAGCCACATCGCCGATCTGAAAAACATCAGCGGCCAGCGCGGCGGCGGGGCCATCACCGCCGCCATGTTCCTCAAAGCTTTTGCTGAGGAAACCCCCTGGCTTCATCTGGACATCGCCGGGACAGCTTGGCTCGACGACCCAAAGCCTTGGAGCGCGCGTGGCGCCTCAGGCATTGGTGTTCGCACCCTGATTCATTTCTTGACTCACTATCCAGTCGGCCAAGCTCCGCCGGACGGACCCACTCCGGCGAGCGTCCCTCGCGGGGTGAAATCTTGATGCTGGGCCGGCCGTTCCCGGTTTC
>DATBWB010000033.1 GCA_036514995.1 Candidatus Acidiferrales bacterium | reverse complement strand
CGCCGTGAATACGTTCCCGGGCCTTGTACACACCGCCCGTCACATCACGAAAGTGGGCTGTACTAGAAGTTGTCGCGCTAACCCGCAAGGGAGGCAGACACCCAAGGTATGGTTCATGATTGGGGTGAAGTCGTAACAAGGTAGCCGTAGGAGAACCTGCGGCTGGATCACCTCCTTTCTAAAGAATCCGGCAATCTCCTCGGGTTCGGTGACCGAGTTCTTGATTGCCCACTCCGTTCCTCACAAAGCGGAGTCTTCGTTCGGTCTCGAGAAGGGGCTAAAGCTGCTCTGGTCGGATTGTCAAAGGACATCCTGAGATAACCCCCGCGAATGCCTCGCGGGGTTTCTTTTTTCGGGCATGGGGTTCCCGCGCGTCCATCTCCACCCACGAAAAGTCGAACCTTCCGCCTACGCCAGGGCAGAGCCGGCTTGTCCGAGGCGAGGTTGAATGGTGTCGTCATGCTGAACCCCGACTCAGTCGGGGTGAAAGCTTGCCCTGGGTGTGTCGAAGGGTCGAGGGAGTCCTGCCGTATGTTAGGTAGGAACTGCGCTGGGCAGCGGTGGGATGCTGACGCCCCAGAAGGTCTCGCTCGGAACGGCAAGCTCGACAGCGACTCGCGTCATTTCATCTTCTTCGGCGACGTCGCCAGCCCACACCACCCGCGCCCGAGTTGATTGGCTTGTGCGGGGGCGCATCAGTTCGACTTCCTCCGAAATGGGAAGGAGCGTTTTCATGCGCAGCAGGGCGCCGTGCGCGTTCACTATCACGGTCTCGGCATGCTCCCGGAGGCGCAGGCCCTCCCTTGTGATCCACGCCACCTCCACCGGTATGACCAAAAGGACCCGCTGGCTTCTTCGCCGCTCCGCTCCCGGCGGGGGAGTGTTGGCCGTTGGCGTCAAGGCTGCCATGAGTCCCTCACGAACCGGAGATTTCCACGTCGGCGGCCACAGGGGCCACCTCATTCAGCTTCGTTCATCAACAGCTGCGGCCTGCCGCAGTTCGAGCAGTGCGACCCGGTGTTGATCCAGGAGGGTCTTGAGATGTTGGCATTTGTTGTAAAGGATGTCGAGACGCGCCTGCGTTTCGGCGCTGTCGCCGACGTTCATTTGCAGGATCAGCGCCTGGCCAATGAGCACCTGCACCAGATTAATCATCTCGTGGCAGGTTTCGCTCAGCTTCTGAATGCTTTGTTGCAAGAGCTACCCTCCTCTTTGTGCCGCACTGAAACCCAGGGTTAAGAACGCGAGGGCGTAGAGTAGAAAGAGTAGCGGCCGCTCAAGCCTACCGTCCCGCCCTCGCGGGATCGCTCGGGAAGCGAATGCACCCTTAGTCCACCCATTAACAATATCCCCAGGATGGGTGAAGGAGGGGTACGCGGTAAAAGTGTTCAGTCAACTGAACAGGGGGCGAATCTTTGAGTAACCGTCTTTCTCTGGGCTCCCGGTTGCTGCCGCACTTCCAGGCAGTTAACGGCATCCCCAGTTGGGCAAAAGAGGAGCAGGCGGGAAAAGTGTTCAGTCAACTGAACAGTTTTTTGAATCTTTGAGGCAGGGGCTTTGTCCACGCTTCCGGTTGTCGTATAATCTCGTTCCCGATGGGGATTATTCCCGGCAGATATCTCAAAGAAGTCAGAGAGAAGCTGAATCTCGGCGTGCGGGAAGTGCAAGAGGCCAGCGCCCGTATTGCGCAAGCCGAAAAGAACTACGAGTTCTACATCTCCGCGGCTCGTCTGGCACAAATCGAAAATGAAAACACCCTACCGGGCGCGTTCAAGCTCTTCAGCCTCTGCGCCATTTACGGCATCGACTTCATCGATCTTCTCCGCCGCTTTGGACTGGATCCTGAACGCACCCGGTACTACCAAAGCCTCCTGCGGCTCGATGTAACTCACCCGATCGCTGCTGAGATCTACGGCAAAGACACCACCGTCACGCTGCCCGTTCGTCTGGACCCGAGTTTCCGGTGGGACACGACCCAACTGGTGAACCGGTTGGTCGAGATTTGGGGAGAAGTTCCGGTTGCCTTTCTCCTTCAGTTCAATCGCCGCCGGCACATGTACGGCTACATCGGCCTCGGGGACTTCACCCTGTATCCGCTGGTACGACCGGGGTCGCTGGTGATGATTGACGACCGCCGTCGCCGGGTGCTCGGTCAGGGCTGGCAGAGCGAGTTCGACAGGCCCATTTATTTCATAGAGTTACACAACGGCTACCGCTGCGCCTGGTGCCAGCTCGAAGGCTCCCGCCTGACCCTGCTTCCGCATCCCATGTCGTCGGTGGCGGCTGAGAGCTTCAATTGCCCCGATGAGGCGGAGGTGGTGGGGCAGGTCGTCGGGATTGCGATGCGGCTTGTTCCCCCAGGACAGCCAGGTCGGGCGAACGCACCAAAACTCCCAAGGCCGCCCGCATCTGAGAGATAAATAACCGCCGCTCGACGGGCGAGCAGCGGCGCGGCTGCATCTCCCGATAAGGCTCAAGCTCCAGCCACGTCGCCGCCATTTGTTGCACCGAACCACCCAAGGATTCGAAGTGCTCCTTTAGTTCCCCACACAGGACTTCCAGCTTGAGTTCGACCACGCTGCTGAATGTCTCCGTATGGATATGGCTGATTGCCCAGTTCACCTCTTCGGGCGAGCCGATTGTAGTCCAGCCCTCGTGCAGATAACGCCCTGTGTAGGGATCTCGCAGCGAGGATAGATAGATCAACTGAGCGGCTGACGAAGGCAGCGACGAGAGGGTCCTCCTCACATGCCTCATCAGTTTGTTCAGTGGGTCAACAACAGCCATCCCTAATATTATCTACCACATTGGCCACCGATTCAGCCAGTCGGCAGTTCTTGTTCAGTTGACTGAACAAACCGAGGTTGGGCACCCGGCTGGCCGTCTCCGTGGTTAACTTACGACCGATTCCACTTTGAACAAGGAGGATAGATTCCATGAACTCACTTCGCAAGCTAATCCTGGTGGTAATCCTTGGTCTGGCAACTATTTGCGCGGCCACGGGGGCAGTACTGTACTGGAGCGACGCACCTGTCCTGGTGGCCAACGACCCACTTCCTCCGCCGCCCATTCCGTGGGTTGTCTAAGGGGGCGTTAACCAGATTCGGTGCCACTACGGGGGGTGCTGCCAAAGCACCCCCGTTTTTTTGTGCTAGGATTGGGTCACCAGTTGGCACTGAGTTTACGACTCATGACTCACTTCGACTATCTGATTTTCACTTTCGGGTTCGTGCTGGAAGTGCTCATCCTATGGCGCGGCTTGCGGACGCGTCTGTGGCGACATTATCCGTTCTTTTATGTCTATCTGGGTTATGTTTTCATCCGTTCCTTAATCCTTTTTGCCCTTGCACACCTCCAGTTTTCAGGATACGCAATCACATACTGGCTCAGCGATGCTGCGGCCGTCCTACTGTGGTTCTTTGTCACGTGGGAGGTGTTCCGTCAGACTTTTTCGTCCCCTCTGGCCGTCCGTCGAGTTGTCGGCCAACTGCTCCTGATCCTCCTCGTGGGTTTGACCGTAGCCCTTTTTTTCGGCAGCAAGAGTGCTGGCCTATTCTTTGCTGATTTGGAACGCAAGGCTGGGTTCGTCCAGGCAGCCCTGCTCATGGCCACTCTCCTTTTGGCTCGGTACTACGGTCTTCCCTTGGGGCGCAATACCTGGGGCATGGCATTGGGCCTAGGGATGTACGTCTCAGTTGCTATCGTGAACTTTGCCTCGCTCGAGTTGGTGAAATCTTTCTTCCCTTACTGGCGTCTCATTCGCCCGCTCAGTTTCATTGGCATGCTGGGAGTGTGGGCCTGGGCGCTGTGGTCTTATGCACCGAATCCCAAATCGGCTACTGTCGCGCTCGAGGTATCTGAGCGAAGCCTCGTTCATTGGTCGCAGGCCTGGAGCGAAGTCCGCGCCGTCTTGCGGAAGGCGGTGGGGCTATGAACGAACTGGTTCTATTCCTGGTGGCAGGGGCTGTTTTCCTTGTTCTGTTCTTGCTCTGGTTTTTGAGCGGCCAGCCCAGAGCCACCGATAGAGCTC
>DATBWB010000032.1 GCA_036514995.1 Candidatus Acidiferrales bacterium | reverse complement strand
AGGTGCACGAGTTTGACCGGCTGGGGCAGATAGCTTCAAGCGAAATCCTGGGCATTGCGTTTGTGTTGTTTTTTTCGGTGGGCTGGAATGGGTTGCTGGCCTACGCCGTCGAACGATACTTCTGGCCTCGGCCAGCGCCGGATGGCGACGATCCTGCTTTGCGGAATGCGGCGAGATGAACCCCGCCCTGCGAGAGACCCGAAACTCGAAACTCGAAAACCGGAACCTAAAACCTACCACCTACCACCGGCTACCTGACGAAACCGCTTGACACTCCCGTATGCCTCTCGGAGAATAAAAAGGACCTGCGTCCCGATTGGCCGCGCCTGAAGCGGCACTGGTCGCCACGGCCACATTTCCAGTGAATTTGCATCTTCGGTTCCGGGAGAGCTGTCTCCACGCATCGAGGTCGTCTGTGAGAAAAATTCCGGTCATCAAAGCGGCTCGGCTGATCGCGCGAGGCACGCGCAGCTTCCACGCTGACCGCCCTCTCGCTGTCTCCTTCGAGGTGACCCATTCCTGCACCGCCAATTGCCTGCACTGCGACAAAGGCGGGATGAAGCAGGAGCACGACCGCATGCAGCCGCACGATTATCGAAGGATGCGGGCGCTCTTGAAGCCGATGGTGGCCCAGGTTTCAGGCGGCGAGCCTTTGACCCGGCGAGATATCGTCGAGGTGGTGCGAGCCATCAAGGAGCCAACCGGGCTGCCCTACACCATCCTCGTAACCAACGGCCAGTTGCTCACCGAAGAAAAATATCTGGAGCTGAAAGGCGCGGGGATCAATCAGTTTTCGATTTCGCTCGATTTTCCCAACGAGCTGCACGATTGGTTCCGGCGCTCCCCCGGCCTCTACTCCCACCTGGAAAAACTCATCCCCAGGCTGGCCAGGCACCGCTTCGACGACATTGTCTTGAACACCGCCATCACCCGGGAGAACCTGCCCTACCTGCTCGATATTTATGAGAAGGGTAGGGCATGGGGCGTTTCTGTTTCTTATAGCGCATACACCATGCTGCGAACAGGGAGCCAGGAGCACTTCATCTCGTCCGAGGAAGACTTGAAGCGCCTCCGGGAAACTATGCAGAAGCTCATCGCGCTCAAGCGTTCGAACGGCCGCATTGTCAACTCGGACTGGACACTCTCCGGCACCTACCAGTTTTTCAAAGACGGTTACGTCCCGGGCTGCAACGCGGGGAAGCGCTTCCTGGTGGTCACGCCCGACGGCTACCTGCGCCCATGCTCCATGCACGAGAAGAAATATCTCCGCCCGGAAGACATCCTGAAGGAATTTGTGCCGGAGAATTCCTGCGGCGGGTGCTACGTGGCGATCCGCGCCTACCTGAACGAATCCTTCTGGACGCTGCTCAAAGACAACGTCACCAGCCGCGTGCTCAGGCAAAAGGCGGCTGGAAATTCCTGCGGCGGATGAGGGCCTAAGAGAGTGCTGAAAAAGTCTTGGATGGTGTCATTCTGAGCGAAGCGAAGAATCTGCTTTTGAGTGGAAACAATCACTTACGAGATTCTCCGTCGCCTCCGGCTCCTCAGACTGACGAGCTCACGGGGTTTTTCAGCACACTGCTAGGCCATTGTGCCAGTTGTTAATGTTACTTGCTCTGTACCCCGCCGCTTGAAGTTGCCACGATTTCCCCTTTGAGGCTGGAGGCCAGGCCGAGCAGTTCGTCTTTTTCCTTTGGTGGTACCTTGAACTTGTCGAGCGTGGCCACCAAGTGATTTACGGCAGCATTCCAGTCATCTTCCGTGATACCGAGCCCCTCGTGCGATGCCTTCATGCTGCGACCGATGTACACGCATGGGCCTCCCGTAGCGGCGCACAGTTGATCCACCACCAACTGGCGAATGCGCTTCTTGGAGTCGGTGCTGGCGCCGGTGAAGAATCTCCCGAGCTGTTGGTCAGCGACCAGCCGGCCGATGAAATCGTCGGTAACGGCGGCGATGGCGTCGTACCCGCCCAGGCGCTTATAGAGCGACTGGCCGGCCGTGGCCTGCGGCAGGGGCGCCGGGGCGGAGAAGTGGTCGTGCGCGATGATCCAGTCCTTCCCGCGCTTCTGCCAAACGATCGTCCAGCGAGCGTCGAACGATTGCTTGGTGCCGTCCTTCAGCACCACGTCCGTGCGAACGGTAACAGCGCCCCAGGCGAAGTTGCCGCGCTGCTGCACCTGCACGTCGTCGCCGGGCGTGAATTTGACCGAGGAAAATTCGGCGAACGCTTTCTTGACCCCCTCGGCGTACTCGTTCCAGCCCGTGTACTTGAGGGGTGCGATATCGAAGAAGAGGCGACCGGACTCCTGGGAGTAGAAGGGCGCGACATTGGCGGGGTCCAGCGTCTCCCAGGCATCGAGGACCGTCCGCATCAGCGCCACGAAATTGGACCCGGGTTCTACCGGTTTCTTTTCGGGCTCCGCTGCTTTCCCCATTTGCGGAGCGAAGGTAAACGAAACCATCAGAAGCACGCTAACCAAAGACACAAGAGCGCTTCGCGATCTCATGGTAAGCCTCCCTCAGGCGATTTCACTACGGATTCGTGGACACCGGCCTCTCCGGTGTTCCCCGATTCTACGCCAAGAGGCTGCAAGAATCACCTTTGTTCTTGACTGAAAAGGTCGGCGCTGAGCGCAGGGCGAAGAAGACATAGAATAGAAAACAAAAAAACAGAAAATAGAAAGGCCGACAGTTGCCACGTGGGGATTTGGTAGCGCTAGCGGGAATCGAACCCGCGTTTTCAGATTGAGAATCTGACGTCCTAACCCCTAGACGATAGCGCCGTTGGCGAGAACGCCTGGTCGCCTGTTACGCAGGAAAGATTATCGGATGAGGGCGAAGAGTCCGTCAAGGTATTCGTGAAAAATCGAAAACCGAAAAACGAAAAGCGAAAAGAGGGAACAGGTGACAGGTGGCAGGGAACGGGTGTCAGGAACGAGAAACCTGGCACCTGACACCTAAAACCTGAAACCTAAAACCTGGACTCGCCCGTTTCGTTGACTTCGCCGGTAGCTGCCGCTAGCATAGCGAATTGTCGGTGAGACGTTCTCGTATCCTCTTTCCATCGAGCTTAGATGAGTCGCGCCAGCACGGAAACCATGCTTGACCGAATTTTGGCTGCCCGGCGCTTGCGCCTGGAGCAGCAAAAAGCGGTTTTGCCTTTTGCCGTGCTCGAAGCAAGGGCGGAGACAGCACCGGCGGCGCGGGATTTTGCCCGGGAACTTCTGGGCCCGGATGGATTGGGCAAGCTCACCACGGGCAGCGAGTCGCCGCGCGTGATCGCGGAACTCAAAAAGGCCTCGCCGTCGCGGGGCGTTATCCGGCGGGAGTACAACCCGGCGGTGCTTGCTCCCTCGCTCGAACGGGCGGGCGCAGCCGCGTTTTCGGTTCTGACCGAGCCGGATTTCTTTGAGGGTTCGCTTGAGGATCTGGCTTTGGTGCGTCGCCTGGTCGAGCGGCCGGTCCTGAGGAAGGATTTTATCCTGGAGCGCTATCAGGTGGTGGAATCCCGCGCGGCCGGGGCCGACTCCTTTTTGTTGATCGCCGCCATTCTCGATGACGCTGCGCTGGCAGGTCTCATCGCTGCCGGTCGAGAGCTAGGCATGGAGGCGCTGGTCGAAGTGCACAACGGCGAGGAGTTGCACCGGGCCCTCGGGGCAGGCGCGAAAATGGTGGGCGTCAACAATCGGGACTTGAAAACCTTTGAGGTCAGCTTGCAGGTCTCTTTCGAACTGGTGGACAAGATTCCGGAAAGCTGCGTGGCCATAAGCGAAAGCGGAATTCGTTCGCGGGATGAGGTCAAGCGGCTTCAGGCAGCAGGATTCGATGCGTTCTTGATTGGCGAACGGCTGATGGAGGCGCAAGAGCCGGCTTCGGCCTTGAGCGAATTTATCGGGGGCGAGACAACTTTGCGAGACAAAGAATAGAAAAGAGAAAATAGGAAATAGGAAACAGGCCTCTTTTCTAATTTCTCTTTTCTAGTTTCTGCTCGTTTGAAATCGGGGCACTGAAGCGATGCTGAGCGTTTGGTAGCAGCGATGGAAGGTCAGCACAGATTCTGATGGCGGAAACGACACAAACCCGATCGTGGAGGGAGTGGCCGGACGCGAGCGGGCACTTTGGCCCTTATGGCGGGCGTTTTGTGCCGGAAACGCTGATGGCCCCGCTCGAGGAATTGGAGCAAGCCTACGCGGCGGCACAGGCTGATCCGGCTTTCCGGGCCGAGCTGGATCGCCTTCTTAAAAACTTTGCCGGCCGGCCGAGCCCGTTGCACTTTGCCGCGCGTTTGACGGAACATCTGGGCGGCCCGCCGCGATCGAATCGGGGCCCGCGCATCTATCTCAAGCGCGAAGACCTGCTCCACACCGGCGCGCACAAGATCAACAACTGCCTTGGCCAGGGCCTTCTGGCGCAACGCATGGGCAAGAAGCGCGTCATTGCCGAAACCGGCGCCGGGCAACACGGCGTGGCGACGGCGGCGGTCTGCGCCTTGCTCGGCCTCGAGTGCACCATTTACATGGGCGCGACGGACATGGAGCGGCAGAAGCTGAACGTGTTTCGCATGCAGCTCGAGGGCGCCGAGGTTCGGAGCGTCTCCGCCGGCTCGCGCACGCTCAAGGACGCCATCAACGAAGCGATGCGCGATTGGGTGACGAACGTGCGGACCACCCACTTCCTGTTGGGATCGGTTCTCGGCGCGCATCCCTATCCGCGCATGGTCCGCGATTTTCAGTCGGTGATCGGCGCGGAAACGCGCGAACAAATCTTGCGGCTGGAAGATCGTTTGCCGGATTATTTGATAGCCTGCGTGGGCGGCGGATCGAACGCGATCGGCCTCTTCCATCGCTTCCTGGACGACCGCGGGGTCAAGATGGTTGGCGTGGAAGCGGGCGGAAAGGGCAATGGGCTGGGCGAACACGCCGCCCGGCTGGGCCTGCGAGCAGCGGGCGGCGAAGGCGGACGCCCCGGCGTCCTCCAGGGAACTTTTACTTACGTCTTGCAAGATGCTTTTGGCCAGATCAGCCCGACGCATTCGGTATCGGCCGGGCTTGACTACCCCGCCATCGGCCCGGAACATGCCTGGCTGGCGGATTGCTCGCGCGTCGAATACTGCGCGGTGAGCGACGAGGCGGCGCTCGAAGGGGCGAGGCTGCTCGCTCGCCTGGAAGGCATCATTCCGGCACTCGAGCCGGCTCACGCCATCGCCGAATTGATTCGCCGCGCCCCCGTGATGAAGCAAGACGAGGTCGTCATCGTGAATCTTTCCGGCCGCGGAGACAAGGATATGGAGATTCTGCGCGAGGCTGGGTTGTAGCATGAGAGCAAGGCGCGGTGGTTTTGCTTCCTGGATTTCGGCGTTGCTTGCGGTAGCTGCCGCTGCTGCTTATGGGGGGTTGTCTCAGGTGGGATTTTCTCAGGCTCCTCTCTCCACGCCGGCGGCAAGGAGCGACATCCAGGTGGTTGCTTTCGCCCTGGCGCGCCAATCGGAAACGAGATGGCGGGACGGGAAACGAACCGAGGCCCGGAGCGAGACGGAGATTTTGCCGCTGGTGGTCATCCAGCAAGGCCGTTACGTGGAAGTGGAAAACGACGCGAGTGATGAGCGGCACCGCGGCGCGGTGGAGCATATGCTTAAGCAGTTTCCCACGTATCAGGTACTTCGTTGGGGTGTGGCGCAAAAGCAGCTTCGGGTGGCGTCTGCCCGCCAACAGCTTTTTCAATGTTCAGAGCTTGTTGTCGGAGCCGCTGAGCCGGCGCTGAGAACGGATGACTTCTGGAACGAGCAAACAGTGAGCGACAAGGATAGCGAAACGACGATCCGGATTTCGCGGCCCTTTCTGGCAGTGAGCGGCGAGCGGGGCGGCCCGGACCTTCGCGCCCCAGTCGGCTCGCGCTCCGCCCTGCGGAGACGTGTGGAGGAGTTTGTTCTCAAGGCCGCGAAAGAGGTGGCCCGGGAAAAGAACTTTGCTTTCGAGCCCGGCCCGGAGGTGAAGCTGACCTACATGCACTTCTTCCGGCTGGGAGCCGAGCGCCTGGCCGTCGCCAAGGTGTGGATGCGCGGGCCGGAAAAGATTTTCCCCCTCTTGCTGTTCGCCCGCGTGCCGGAAAGAGGGGAGCCCGGGCTGGTGGCAAACCTCGCTTCTGAAGAGGTGCTCCAGGGCGCGAGCGGTTACGATTTTATCGATGCGGCCGAACTGAGGGGACAGGCGGTTGTTTTTGTCCAGTACGGCACGACCGAGCAAGTGGAGTTCATCATTCTGGAGTGGCGTGACGGCAAGCTCGCCGAAGCTTTCCGCGGCGGCGGTTATGGATGCTGACGGGCGGCGGAAAGATGCTCTTGACGATCGAAATCAATCCCGATGAGTGATCGCATCGCAAAACAATTTGCTCGCATCCGGGCTGAACAACGAACGGGATTGGTGATCTACCTTACCGCCGGGGATCCTTCGCTCGACTTTACGGCGAGGCTGGTGCCGGCGCTCGCGGCGGCAGGGGCCGATGTGATCGAACTCGGGGTGCCGTTCTCTGATCCCATGGCCGATGGGCCGGTGATCCAGCGCGCTTCCGAGCGAGCGCTGCGCGGCGGGGCAACGCTGGGCAAGGTTTTGGAGGCCGTGCGCGAAATTCGCCGGCAAACCTCCGTCCCGCTGATTCTCTTCAGCTATTTCAACCCTGTTCGGCAGATGGGGCTCGAGCTGTTTGCCGGGAAGTGCGCCGAGGCGGGAGCCGATGGAGCGCTCATGACCGACCTTCCGCCGGAGGAGGCCGGGGAGTACTGCGCCGCGATGCGCCGGCAGAACCTTGACACGATCTTCCTGGCAGCGCCCACCTCGACCGATGCCCGGCTCAAGCGGATCGCGGGGTGCTCGACCGGCTTTCTCTATCTCGTCTCGCGCACCGGAGTCACCGGGCCACAAGAAGAGATTTCAGCGGACGTTCTGCCGCTCGTCGAGCGCGTGCGGAAGGTGAGCGCGTTGCCCCTTGCGGTGGGCTTTGGCATTTCCCGGCCGGAACACCTGCTCGAGCTTGGCGGGATGACGGAGGCGGTGGTCATCGGCAGCGCAGTGGTCGAGCGGATCGAGAGCGGCGCGGGCCCCGATTCGGGCGAGCCCCGACCCCATGGGGGCGAACGAGCGATGTCACTCGGGGTGGAGTTTGTAAGGGAACTGAGAGAGGCTGCCACAGCGGCGGGAACTCGCCGGCATCGGGCGAGCCCCATGCGAGTGAACGGGCCATGACGATTGACGACTGGCGCAAGCGCATTGATGAGATTGACGCCAAGCTGGTGGAGCTGCTCAACCAGCGGTCGCGTTGCGCGGCGGAAATCGGCCGCTTGAAAAAACGGCAGCAGGTTCCCCTCTACCAGCCCGAGCGGGAGGCGCAAATCTTTTTGAATATATCTCGACGCAACGGGGGTCCGCTCAGTGACGCCGCCTTGCGCCGCGTCTTTGAGCGCATTATTGATGAAGGCCGGTCGGTGGAGAGGCAGGCAATGGGTGGCAGCGAGGACGAGAAAGGAAAATAGCGGGAGAAGACCATGGTCGTCGTCATGCAAGAAGGGGCAACCGAGGAGCAGATCCAGCACGTCATCACCCGGCTCGTCGGAATGGGGTTTGACGTCCACCGCTCCACCGGCGTGAACCACACCGTGCTGGGGGCCGTGGGCGCGCCCAAGGAAGTGGATCCGCGCGACATTGAATTGATCGAGGGGGTGCGCGAGGTCGTGCGCATCAGTGTTCCTTACAAGCTTGCCAGCCGCAGTTTTCGCCCGGTGGGGACGGTGGTGGATCTGGGCCGCGGAGTGAAAATTGGCGCGAACGAGGTTGTGGTCATGGCCGGGCCGTGCGCCGTCGAGAGCCGCGAACAGATTTTCACCATCGCGGAAAGCGTCAGCCGCGCGGGAGCAAGAGTCCTTCGCGGCGGCGCATTCAAGCCGCGCAGCTCGCCCTATAGTTTTCAGGGCCTGGGGGAAGAGGCGCTCAAACTCCTCCGCGAAGCGGCTGACAAGCACGGACTGTTCGTCGTCAGCGAGGTGATGGACCTTACCCAGATTCCTATGGTGCTGGATTATGTGGACATGCTCCAGGTGGGCGCGCGCAATATGCAAAATTTCAATCTGCTTCGCGCCCTGGGGAATGTTTCAAAACCGGTCCTTCTCAAGCGAGGCATGTCGGCGACGATTGAAGAGCTGTTGCTTTCGGCGGAATACGTCCTGGCCGGCGGAAACTACAAGGTGGTGCTCTGTGAACGAGGGATTCGCACGTTTGAGAGCTACACGAGGAACACGCTGGATATTGCCGCCATCCCGGTCATCAAAAAGCTATCGCATCTGCCCATCATCGCCGATCCGTCTCACGGCACCGGCCGGCGAGACAAGGTTCCGCCCATGGCGCGGGCGGCGGTAGCGGCCGGGGCCGACGGCCTCCTCATCGAAGTGCACCACTGCCCGGACGCGGCGCTGAGCGATGGCGCCCAATCGCTCTACCCCGACCAATTTGCCCAGTTGATGGCTGAGCTGAGAATCATTGCCCCGGCGGTCGGGAGACGATTGGCCTAGGGGATGCCGGGTGGGTGAGATCAAGAACTGCGAGGAGCAGGAACGAATCCGATCCTCAACCGCCATGCCTTCATTTCGAAAAGTAGCGATCCTCGGCACGGGGCTCATCGGCGGGTCGTTCGGATTGGCTTTGCGGCGTGCCGGCTTCGGGGGGGCGATTGTGGGGTGGGATCGCTCGGAAATTCTCGACCGGGCGGAAGCGCGGGGCGCGATCGATAGCGGTTGTACCGGTCTCGAGGCCGCTGTCAAAGACGCCGATCTGGTCTTGCTTTCAGCGCCCGTGGGAATGATTATCGAGCTGTCAACGCAACTGCCGAGCCGTGTTTCACCAGGCGCTCTGGTAACCGACACGGGCAGCACCAAACAAGAAATCTGCAGGATCGGCTTCCGCGCATTTGCCGGGAAGGCCGCCCTCTTTCTCGGCGGGCACCCCATGGCCGGGAAAGCGCCCTCGGGCATCGAACAGGCCGACGAAAAGCTCTTTGCCGGTACAGTCTTCGTCCTGGTCGGGGAAAGCGAAGCAGCTCGTTCCGACGCGCGGGCTCAGAAGTATCTTGAGCTTTTGCGCTCGCTTGGGACAGAGCCGGTGTGGATGGACGCCGAAACGCACGATTGGGCGGTGGCGATGGTGAGCCATCTCCCGCAACTGGTCTCGACGGCCATGGCGGCGGTGGTGGCGGATGAGACGGACGAGGATGGTCTGCCGGTGAAGCTGGCGGGACAAGGATTCGCGGATTTGACCCGGCTCGCCTCCAGCCCGCCTGAAATGTGGCGCGATATTTGTCTCACCAACCAAGAAAATATCGGCCGCGCGCTCGATCGGCTGATCGCCCGGCTTGAGGATGTGCGCCGGTCGCTGGCCTCGCGCGATCTGGAAGAGGTTTTCCGGCGCGCCCAGCTCCTCCGCCGCCCGGAAAAGAGCGAGGGACGCATGAGCCAGAAAAAGGACCGAGGGTGAAACCGGGCCGACTCTGGATGGCGATACTGCTGCTGATGGCTCTGGTCGGCTGCCTGAAGTCCAGCCCGCGACGCGACCGCACGATTCCCTGGCGCAAAGATTTCTCCCGCACTTACGCGGTGGACTTTGACGGCAACCGGCGACCGCGTCAAGTTACGGTAAACGCAGTCTATTCCGAGGACCTTCTTAAAACCTTGCTGTTTTCGGTGGATGGCGCCGCCGTCCAGACTCTTGATCTCGGCGCCGACGTGATCACCGAACTTCAAATTTTGAAACCCGACCACAGAGATGCTCGCGAGCTGCTGGTGATTGTCACCGGGCTTATCAGCTCGGCCGGCGGCCCGGTGGTCCATGCCTTTTGGTGGGATGCCAAGACGGGGAAACTTCAGTTTGACAGCATGGGGACGGTGCCTGACGATGATGAGTTCCAGTCGCGCCGGCTGGAGGAGATTGACTTGAACCGGGACGGACACACTGATCTCACGACGGCGCAAGTCATTAACCTCGAAGGCTACCGCCACTCCGACTTGCCCGTCTGGATTTCCTATTGGAATTGGAACTGGCACCGGCGCAAGTGGGAGTTGGCAGTAGGCGAGTTTCAGGGAGTCTATCAACAGCAGTTGGGCGACCTGCGCGATCTGCTCAGCCAGAACAGCGCTTGCTCGCCCGAAGAGCAAGCGGATTGCGAGGTCAATCGCTCGGTTCTCGAAGAGGTGATCGGCGAGAAAGAAGAGTCGCTCGGTCTCTCCGGACCTCCAAGGAGGGCGAAATGAACAAGGTGGTTTCCAGCGCCGATGTCGCCGTTGCCCGCGTGCAGGACGGCGCCACGATCATGATGGGCGGTTTTGGCCTCTGCGGCATTCCGGAAAATTTGATTGCCGCGCTGCGCCGCAAAGGTGTCCGCAATCTTACGGTCATGTCCAATAATGCCGGGGTGGATGACTTCGGCATCGGCCTGCTGCTCGAGACCCGGCAGGTGAAGAAGATGATTTCCACTTACGTCGGCGAGAACAGACTTTTCGAGGCATTGGTCCTCAAGGGCGAACTGGAGATTGAGCTTAACCCCCAGGGAACGTTTGCCGAGCGGATTCGGGCCGGCGGCGCGGGGATCCCGGCGTTCTACACGCCCACCGCCTACGGAACCCTGGTCGCCGAAGGGAAAGAGGTGCGCGAGTTTGACGGCAAACCCTATGTCATGGAGCGAGCTCTGCTGGCGGATTTTGCCTTTATCAAAGCCTGGAAAGGCGACCGCTGGGGCAACCTGGTCTATCGCAAGACGGCGAGAAACTTCAACCCGATGATGGCCACCGCAGCCGGCTACGTCATCGCTGAGGTGGAACGATTGGTGGAAGTCGGCCAGCTCGACCCGGACATGGTGCACACGCCGGGGATCTATGTGGATGCCGTCTTCGAGGGCGCCCGCTACGAGAAGAGAATTGAACGGCGCACGGTCAGCAAAGCCCGTTGATGGGTTCGAGGACGGAAGGCAGCCAGCAAAAACATTTGCGGCGATATTTGAGGTGACAATGGCTACGAAATCGGAAGGCGTGGATAAACGCGAAATCATTGTGAAGAGAATTGCCCGCGAGCTGCGCGACGGCTACTACGTCAACCTTGGCATCGGGTTGCCCACCCTGGTATCCAACTACATTCCGGCGGGCATGGACGTGATCCTGCAATCGGAAAACGGCATGCTCGGCGTCGGCCCGTACCCGCTGGAGGGCGCCGAGGACGCCGACTTGATCAATGCCGGCAAGGAGACAATCACCGAATTGTCCGGCAGCGCCTATTTCTCAAGCGCGGACTCGTTTGCGATGATCCGCGGCGGGCACGTGGACTTGACCGTTCTCGGCGCGCTCGAGGTGGATGAGAAAGGAAACCTTGCCAATTGGATGATTCCGGGGAAAATGGTGAAGGGCATGGGCGGGGCGATGGATTTGGTCGCCGGCGCCAAGCGCGTCATCATCGCCATGGAGCATACCACCCGCGACGGCCAGCCCAAAATCCTGAAAAAGTGCCGGCTGCCGCTGACAGGCGTCGGGGTGGTGAATTTGATTGTGACGGAAATGGCGGTGATCGAAGTCGCGCCCAAAGGTCTGGTGTTGCGGGAAGTGGCGCCGGGAGTGACGGCCGCCGACGTCCAGAAGGCTACGGAAGCAACCCTGGCCATCGCGCCGGACCTTCGAGTGATGGAGGGTTAGCGGACGAGGAGCAGACAGCGCCTTGCGGTAGCGCTCGAGAGGCAGCAGGTCGTATGGAGATTCATTCCATCGTGGTTGTCAGCCTTCACACTCCCAAAGAACGGATCTGGGGAGAGCTGCTTGACTTGAATCCGTCAGGCGTTACCGTGCGAGGGATTGACCTGGAATCGTTTGAAGATTTTGTTCGCCAGGTGCGCGATCCCGAGAGCGTTCAGGTGGGTCCGCCCACTCTCTTTTTTCCGATGCACCGAGTGGAGCGGGTGGCGCTGGATGAGCCGCGCGGGAACATCCCCTCCCTGGCACAGACCTTTGAACACAAGGTGGGCCGCAGCCTCCAGCAGTATCTCTCCCTGTTTGCCTGATTTCCCGAAACGTAATTGTGGGCACAGAAAAGGCTTGCCGCGCGAGTGAGGGGAGAAGGTTTTAGTTCTTCGCCGCGTTAGCTTGCGATGGCTGGCTGTTCTTAGCCTGTTTCTCAGCCTTTTCGATGTCTCGCAACAGCCGCCGCACGGCTCGCTCCGCCGCGAAGCCGATGGCGCCCTTGGTCTTTCCCTTGGCGCTCTCCTGGCTGGTGGCCCAGAGGATGTCCCCTTCCTTGTCCACCACCCGAAGGGTCACCGCGGCGTATTGTTTGACTTCGGAAGAAGACAGGCTCTCATGGTCGGAACCAGTCACGCCAGTGGAGACTGAGGATGACGCCGAGCTGCTTGCAGAACCCATCCGGGAAGATGATGATTCTGACCCGGCGACACGCCGGCCGAATCCGATGCCTTCGGATTCGGAGCGGTACGTGCTCTCGCTTCGCTCGGTGATGGAACCTTTCAGGACGACGTCGGCTCGCTCACAATTCTCGGTGAGCGAAAAGCGTTTCGACTCGAACAGCTTTGCGATCACCATCTCTTGCACCTGGATCCCCAGCGGGTCCTCTCCGAAGTTCCGGACACAAATCCTTTTAACTTGGAGGATCCTCGGGTCGATGGCGGGCTCGTTCTGCGGTGTTGTATTCGGCTTTTCTTGACCGCTGCCCGAGCTGTGGAAAAGCAACACGATCCCCGCGAGGAAGAAGCCTAATGCTCTCCTCTTTCGTGCGGGACCAACCCGGCTGCGTTTGGGGCTAGCCATGAACGTGCTTGCGTGCTTCCTCGGATTCATATTCCACCTTCTTGCCGCTGCGGGCTTCAATCACAGTGATGATAGTTTTCGCGGTCCCCTTGGGCAGCTCCAGGACTATGCCTTGGGGTTTATCGTTCTCGTCCGTGAAACCAACGGTGAGGAAATGCTTTCTCTTCTTGGAGAACAATGCCCAAATGGTGAGGGTAATCGCCACGCCCAATCGCCGCCCGGCCTTTTGTCCGTACTCGAGCGAGGTAACGTTCTCATAGGGGATCTCAAACTTGCCTTTAGGCGACTGGAAGACCAATGCCTTTTCCTGAGTGGTGTCGAGGCCTCCGACCGTACCCTCCGGCAGGTTGGGGATCGTCCCGCCCACGTACATGACCTCTTTTCCACGGACGGCTGCGAAGGCACAAGGGCCCATGAAGAACGAAGCAATGAGTAGAGCTGCGACACACTTCCTCATTTGCTCCACCTCCCTGCTATTGCTTCGCGGCGTGTTTCTTAGCTTCCTCGGATTCGTATTCCACCTTCTTGCCGCTCTTCGTCTCGAGCGTGGAAAGGGTCTCGCGCACGACTCCCTTGGCCAGCTCGAGGACGGCGCCCTGTTTCTTCCCTGCTTCGTCAAGGAAGCCGATAGTCAGGAAATGCTTGCGCTTCTTTGAGAACAGGAAAAGCGGATTCACCGCAAGGGCCACACCCACGCGCCGTCCGGCCTTCTGCCCATACTCCAAGGATTCGATCTTGGCGTAGGGAATCGTGAGCTTGGTGTCGTTCTTGGCCACAAACACGGCGGCACCTTCCTGAAGGTCGAGTTTTCCTTGTGTTTTTTCTGGTAAGGTGGCAATCGTTCCACCGACATATTTCGCCGCTTTACCGCGGACAGCCGCGATGGCTGTGGCTTGGCCTGCGAGACACAGGATCACCAGCAAACAAACGAATCGTTTCATGCGGATGGGCCTCCTTCCAAAAGGAGTCCTGTGGGTAGTGCTGCGGTTCATCGAAGCATATAGTGACTGCGCTGTCAAGCTCCGGCTATCGCAAGTCGTATTTGCTGGCCGCTTGTGTTGTTGTCTGCTCCAATGCTATGCCATAGCCAACTCGCGCAGCGCCGGACTAGGGTAGGAAAAACAGAGGTACGATGTTGAGGTTCTTTTGAAGTACTGACGCCTTTGGCGCAAACAGTTGAAACCGAACTGGAATTGACAGCTAGTGCCGTTCCAACTATTTTGGGCTAAGTTCTTCATGGACTCAGCACGTATGACTAATTATGTCGCTCCAGCGCGCTATTCTGCTCAATTAGTTGGAACGGCACTAGCAAAAAAGCGGGCCGGCATCACTGCCGGCCCACCCTCCAGTTGCGACGATCTTGACTCTTCCAGTTCAGGTCTTAGCTTTTCCCGATCTGGACCAAGGGCTCGCCCTTCTTGTGCAGCACCATTTCCTCATAGTATTGCCGCACCTGGGCCGCTTCCCAGGCAGCCTTGCGGCGAAGTCTCTCCTCCTCGGCTGCCGTTTGCGGCCCCTCGCCCTTCGTGCGCACCCGGGCCGCGTCTTCGGCATTGATCTGGAGGGAGTGCTCGTAACTGTCCAAATTGACCTTCTTGCCCTTGGCGTAGATCTCGTGCTTGCCGTGGGTCCTGTACCACTCGGCCACGGTGGCGTTCTTGTGCATATTCTCGATGATCTTGCGCCAGCCCACGCCGGTATTGTAAGCGCAGAAGGAGATCTCGCCTTCCTGGGTAGCGTAAGGGATGATGCACATCTCGGTGCGGCGGAAGTCATAGTTAAAGAGATCCTGGAACCACATCCCGGCGACGAACAGAAAATTCCACGGATCCTGGCGACGTTTGACGGTATCGGCAAAGGTCCGGTCGGGGGAGGAATTGCCATACTTCTTCTTCGCGTCGCCGACCACAGCGAAGGACTTGTCAAACTTCTTGAGCAAGTCGAGCAGCGTCAGGCTGGGCGGGGCCTTGAACGGCTTGTAGTGCTTCAGGAGAGCCAAGCCCATCATGAAGGCGGAAAAATACTTGTTCCGGGCAGCGTCGGTGATCTTCCGCATATCGGCCACCAGGCCGGGAATATCCAGGAATTGCGGCACCGGAGCCATTTCTTTGGTCTCTTTATTGATCATCAGGGCGGTACCCACCCCGCAGTTCGGGTGGCAGCCGCAGCTCACTTGCCCCCAGTCCGCCTCCGGCCCGTGGACGATGTCGGCAAAATCGGCGAACGCCCCCATGAGCGAGATCGGGAACCAATCGCGGGTCGGCTCGGTAAGGCCCGTCTGCTTTTTCACGTCCTGGGCCAAATGGGAGAGGGTATAGCGCTGCCGCAGTCGCCGCTCAGGAGTGATGTCTTCATCCCGTCCGGTAAACGAGACCGGCTGAAAGGCGATGAAAGCGATCTTCTTGGGGTTCTCCCGGGCGAAGTTGATGATGGGCCCCACCTGGTCGTTGTTCACCCCGTTGATGAGGGTGATGACCAGGATAATCTCGATCCCAGCCTCATACATGTTGTTGATGGCCCGCAACTTCACATCGAAGAGATTGCCCACCTGGCGGTGGCTGTTGGCATCATTGCCGATGCCGTCGAATTGCAGGTAGGCATACCGCAAACCCGCTTCGTAGGCCCGCCGGCAAAACTCTTTGCTCTTGGCGAACTCGATGCCGTTGGTGGCCGACTGTACGCTGTTGTACCCCAATTGGCGAGCATAGCGGATGGCGTCAATGAAGTAAGGGGACATCGTCGGTTCGCCGCCGGAAAACTGGACCGACATCTGACGACGAGGTTTGATCTTGAGGGAGTTGTCCAGAATCTCTTTGATTTCATCCCAGCCCAGCTCATGGACAAATCCCACTTGATTGGCATCCATAAAGCAGGGATCGCACATCATGTTGCAGCGGTTGGTGAGGTCCACGGTGAGCACCGAACCGCGGCCATGCCGGATGGAACTGCTGCCGTGGTTGTGGAGGTCTTTGTCGTTGTGAGCCGGAATATCCCGGCCGGGGAAGTTCTTCTCAATCCACTCGAGGAACCGCGAGTCGATGGCCATAATGTCTTCATACGTGCCGTGCTTCGGGCAGTGCTTGACCATCCAGACCTGGCCGTTACGTTCGATGATGTTGGCCTTGATCTCGCCGACGTGCTCTTGGATGAGGGTTCTCCAATCCTGCTCGTTGCTCAAGATCCGCTCGCGCGCTTCCTTGACACATCCGGGACAGAGCGAATCGGTGGTCCGGGGCCATCCCAGAGGAGGTTTGGTTTTTTGCCAGGATTTCAGCAGCGGCTTGTCCGACCACTTGGGAGTGAACGAGGGATTGGGTCTGTACCTGTTAAAGAACTGGATCGCATCGAAGGCCACACCAGCGCCAAAACTTACAACCCGGTCGACGTATTTTAATGCCCGCTTGCCTGCGATTTTCGGCATGATGATGTTTCCTCTCTTTCGTGACAGCGAATGTCGCCTCGCTCAAGGAAGCGAAAAACCTCTCGACGCCCAATGACATTGAATTCCAGCTATAGTCGTGTACGTCTCCCGAACTCAAATCTGCTCCACTGCCTGAGCGGCAGCCTACGAGAAAGGAAAGCCCACCTCGCGGCCATGTTACCAAACTGGCCGTCGAACAAGAACATCACCCTACACCCAACTCCTTAATTCCCCAGTATCTTAGGCCGTCCGGCCAGGCGCGATAAGCCAAACTCAGTGGACGGCAAAAAGTCTTGGTTCGATGGCAGGAAAGCGCAGTAAATGGTTCCGGCCAAGCCTCCGCTCCTTGTATGTTTTGCGCGTTAGCTACGCCGGAGGCAGAGGACCTGGCAGGAAGCCTCTAAGGACATTTCCGTTTTCCACTAGGGGCAGAGTTTGACTTTGCGGCTACACCGCAGCGAACACCTTTCGAAGAGAGCCGGACATCATCCTCATTTCCTACAAAGGCTTAGCTTCACGTCGCTGCCGAAGATTCCGTTTAATGGCCTGGGAGTGCAGTTCAGACTTAGAATTGCGCCGTTCGGCCCAAAGCCATAGATTCCGTTCGATGGATAAAACTGCCGTTCAGTTCATAAATTGCGCCGATCGGCGCAAAAGCCTGTACGGCTTTCGGGGTTATGCGGAATATGCTAGATGAGAAGTAACTTATGTCTCGCCCAAAGGGCACCGGGGGCGAGAATGGGCAAGCAAGTTCGGCTTCATAGATTCCATCCATATTTCGTAGCCATGGGAAGCTTGCCCGTCGCGGATTGACTCGTCTTCGAGGAGGCAGAAGTGAGCACCCAGGCGTACGCTCCTGCACCGAAAAGGAGCTTCCAGGCACTCCAACCAGAGACCACCTATACCGGCTCCCGCATTGATGTCATCCACAGAGGCCTGCCCAAGATTACGCAATCGTTGTGTCCAGAATGTCTTCGGGTGATTGAGGCGCGGGAGTTTGAGGAAGAGGGCAAGGTCTTCATGGAAAAGACCTGTCCTCATCACGGATATTTCAAGGACCTGGTCTATTCCGACGTCAAGCTCTATCTCAAGATGGAGCAGTGGACGTTCGGGGACAACCGGGGGCTGACGAACCCGGCGATTCCGAACGCCACCCGTTGCCCGGAGCAGTGCGGTCTGTGCTCGATGCACACCTCCCACACCGGCCTGGCCAACGTGGATCTGACGAACCGTTGCAACATGACCTGTCCGGTTTGCTTTGCTAACGCCAACGCCGCTGGCTATCTCTACGAGCCCTCGTTTGAGCAAGTGCGGAAGATGCTCCAGGCGCTGCGCAACGAGCGGCCGGTAGCCGGCCGCATCGTCCAGTTCTCCGGCGGCGAGCCGACCATCTACCCGCACTTTCACGACGTCCTGCGCCTGGCCAAGGAAATGGGCTTCACCCACATCCAAGCGGCCACCAACGGGATCATGTTCAACGACCTCGCGTTCGCCATCGCGGCGAAGGAAGCGGGTCTGCACAGCCTTTATCTGCAATTCGATGGCGTTTGCGACGACATCTACAAGCGCATCCGCGGGGAATCGCTTTGGGAGAAAAAGCTCCTGACCATCGAGAACGTGCGCAAGGCGGGCATGAAAATCGTCTTTGTGCCGACGATCGTGAAGGGGCTGAACGACCATCAGATCGGCGACATCATCAGGCTGGCGCTCGAAAACATTGACGTGGTCAGCGGCATCAGCTTCCAGCCGGTGACCTTTACCGGACGCATCACCAGGAAGGAGCGCGAGGCCAAGCGCTTCACGCTGGCGGACGTGGCCAAGGCGGTGGAAGAACAAACCGGACTGGCGAACGCCCAGGAAGACTTTTTCCCCCTCGCCTGCGTGACCCCCTTCAGCAAGCTCCTCAGCACGCTGCGCGGCGAGGAGACCATCACTCTCACCTGCCATCCGCACTGCTCCATGGGCACTTACTTCTTTGTGGACCAGGAGACCAAGCAGGCTGTCCCGGTGACCCGGTTCGTGGACCTGGGCGCGATGTTGCAGGAGATTGACATGCTGGCTCGTTCTGCCGACAAGGCCCGGTTCAAGTTCTTCAGCAAAATCAGGACGTGGAACGTGCTCAAGAAATACTACCATGAGGATCGCGCCCCGCGCGGGCTGACGTTCACCAAGTTCCTGCAGACCTTGCAGGGCATGACGGACAAGGACTATGGCCGCGGCGAGAAGGACGGGGACTTCACTTACAAGACGCTCATGGTTGCCGGCATGCACTTCATGGACAGTTACAACTACGACATCGAGCGCGTAAAGCGCTGCGTCATCCACTACGCTGCGCCAAACGGGTTGATTTATCCCTTCTGCGCTTACAACTCCGGTCCGGCGTACCGGGAAATGATTGAGAAGAAGTATTCCATCCCGTTTGAGGAGCAGCTCACGCGGTTTGAATTGTCGGGAGGCGGGGCTGGGTGCGGCCAGACGCAATCCGAGCCGAGCTCAGGCACCGCGCAGTTGAGCGCAGCGCCCGCCAAGGGTTAGGGTCGGCCCCGCCCCGGCGGCGGGGTTGCTTGGGCCATGCCCGTCTACGAGTACGTTTGCAAGGACTGCAAGAGCCACTACGAAAAGATTGTGCTTGACGGTGGGCGGGGCCAGATCACCTGTCCCGTCTGTGCCAGCCCGAATCAAACCCTCCAGTTTTCTGTCTTTGGTTCTCCGAAAAACTCCCTCGACCGCTCGGCAGGCAGCAGCCCAGGCTGCGCCTGTACGCCGATGACGTGCGGATGTTCGGAAAAGCACTGACGGGGAAAGGTATCCTTTTGCAGGATCGCTGTATCCAATGCAATAGGCCAGGCAGGCAATTGTTCACTAAGCCCCGGCGTCGGGAGAAAGCTCCACCCGCATGCGTGGGGAAGGAGTCAAAATGGCGGAGATCAGAAAGATTCTGACCGCAAAGCGTCCTCAAGTCGCCAGACTCACTCAACCTCTTGATTTCGAGCGGCACAAGTTTGAGGACTATCTTTCTAGCCCTTATATGCGTAAGTTCCTCAGGCTGCTGACGGAGCGTCGCGCGGATGGCACCTGCTACCTGGAGAAGGTCTTCTCCACCTACGACCGGCCCTATGCCAGCCTTGGCGAACGCCTCAAGTATTCCCTCCCGCATCATGTGATCGAGATCTTTCGCTCCAAAGCGGGGGTGGATAAGGAAGTCCTGAAAGAAAAAGTCTTTCACCATCTTCCCACCGTGCGATCGCTGGTGAACACGGCGAAATCCATCGCCGCCTTTGGCTTGACGACGCCGCAGCGTTTCGTGGCGCCACTCCTCGTCGTCTGGAACATCACCCAGGCCTGCAACCTGACCTGTAAGCATTGCTACCAGGACGCCAGCCACAAGCCACTGGCCGACGAGTTGACCTGGGAGGAGAAGCGCCATGTGCTGGATCAGTTGGCGGACAACTACGTTCCCTTCATTGCCTTCGCCGGCGGGGAGCCGCTCGTCTGCAAAGATATCTGGAAGGTGCTCGAGCATTGCCAGAAGCGGAAAATACATGCGACGGTCGCCACCAATGGCACCATGTTGACCAAGGAAGTGTGCCAACGGCTGGCCGAATTGGGCGTGAAATACGTCGAAGTGTCGCTCGACTCCATTCATGCGGAGGAACATGACGCCTTTCGCGGGCTCAAGGGTGCCTGGCACCGGTCAGTTCAAGGCATCAAGAACGTTGTGGCCACTCCCGGCCTGCGGGCGGGTATGGCCGCCTGTTTCACCCGCGCCAACGCCCATATCGCCGATGACATGATCAACTTGGCCAAAGACCTCGGCTGCAACACGTTTGTGCACTTCAATTTCATCCCGGTGGGCCGCGGCAAGGAGATGGCCCCATTCGATTTGACCCCGGCCCAGCGCGAAAATCTTCTGCGCACGCTGAACAAGCATTTGCAGGAAGGCGAAATTTCCATCATGTCCACGGCGCCACAGTTCGGCCGCGCTTGCATCGCCCACGGACCGTTAGACGGCCTGATGGCCACCGGGCACGCGGGCTCAGGCAAGGGCAAGCAGGCCAAGACGCTGTCGAAATATATCGGCGGCTGTGGCGCAGGCCGCTGTTACTGCTCCTTCCAACCCAACGGCAAGGTCAATCCCTGCGTCTATATGCCTTCCCAGGAGGTGGGCGACCTCCGCCGGCAGCGGTTTGCCGACATCTGGAACAACTCGTTGTTTGAGGTGTTGGCGGACCGCGAGGACCGGGGTGATCACTGTGGCGTCTGTGATTATCGCCATTACTGCGGCGGCTGCCGCGCTCGCGCCGTCAGTTACACCGGTGACGTCCAGGCTGGCGACCCGGGCTGCGTTTATAACATCAACGTTTGGGATGAGATTACTGCTGCGGCTTCGAACCAACTCCCCGTCCTCGGCGCCAACCCCTCCCCGGACAATCTCCTGGCCGGCGTGACCTCAGGGGCGCTGACCCAAAAGAATGCTCCCGACGTCTTGCTGACCCAACTGACCACCGTGTTGGATGACGTAGTGGGCCAGCTCAACTGAGTTCCTTTTACCTGGGATGGGGAACCCATGCCCGCCGCCTGAGGCGGAGGGCGTTTTGTTTGGGATTTCCTCGGCGGAGCGTGAGGTGGCGAAGCGCCGGCGAGCGATTACCCCATTGCTCTCTAGGCCCGAACCCGATAACATGAAGCGGGTACATCCGCAAGTAAGTCTGTTCATTCCTTGACCGAACGAGGTTTCATGGCCGAGCGAAACATTTGGTATTTCGCGTATGGCTCGAGCATGTTGCGCGCGCAAATTGCGCAACGGCTCGGCGCCGACAAGATTCAGGAAGAACGAGCCGCCCGACTTGACAATCACGAATTGATTTTCACCAAAGAAGTTCGCGGTGGATCGGGCAGCGCCAGCATTCAAACCTCGCCCGGCAACACCGTCTTCGGTGTCCTTTACCGCCTGCCGGAATCGGCACTCAAGATTCTCGACCGCTTCGAAGGCGTGCCGATGCACTACCGCCGCATCGAAGCGAGCGTCACCTTGCTCGAAGGCGACGGCCAGAAAATTGCCGCCTCCGTCTATATCGCCGCCAAGCCCAAGCGGGGTCTCAAGCCCGACCGCCTCTATCTGCAAAAACTGATCGAGGGCGCCACCGAACATCAGTTGCCGCCTGACTATATCGAGAAATTAAAATCCTTCCCCATCAGGTGAGGAGCAAATCATGGCTACCATCACGACCACCGCCAAAGCGCAACCGAAAGGCGGGGCTTTCTTGATTGAAGCCCTCCGGCCCGAGGATGTCTTCACCCCGGAAGAGCTTACTGACCAGCACAAGCTGATCGGCCAGACGGCAGAGGAATTCGTCCGACAGGAAGTTTTGCCCCTCGTTGCTGACCTGGAAGTGCACAAAGAGGGCGCCATGGCGAGCCTCATGAAGAAGGCGGGCGAGGTGGGTCTGCTCGGCGGCGGCGTGCCGGAATCGTATGACGGTGCGGGGCTCGACAAAATTTCTACCACCGTGCTGGCGGAAAAGGTGACTGGTTACGGTTCCTTCTTGGCCTCGCACGGCGGCCATTCCGGAATAGGCACGCTCCCCATCGTTTATTTCGGCACCGAAGCGCAGAAGAAAAAGTATCTGCCCAAGCTGGCGACGGGCGAGTGGTTGTCCTGCTACTGCCTGACCGAACCCCATGCCGGTTCGGACGCCCTGGCGGCGCGCACCCGCGCCGACCTGACCCCGGACGGAAAATATTACGTCCTGAATGGCCAGAAGATATGGATCACCAATGGCGGCTTTGCCGATGTCTTCATCATCTTTGCCAAGGTGGGTGGCGAAAAATTTTCTTGCTTTATCGTCGAGCGCAGCATGCCCGGCGTGCAGATCGGCCCCGAAGAAAAAAAGATGGGCCTCAAGGGCAGTTCGACCGTCCCCATTTTCCTGGAGAATGCGAAAGTGCCGGCGGAAAATCTACTCGGCGAAGTCGGCCGCGGCCACATTGTGGCGTTCAATATTCTAAATGTGGGGCGGTTCAACCTGGGGGCCTACTGCCTCGGCGGTTCGAAACAAGTGGTGGCCGAGTCCATCAAGTACGCCAAGGAGCGCACCGCGTTTGGGAAAGCGATCGCTGAGTTCGGCCTTATCCGGCAAAAGATCTCGGAGATGGTGGCTCAAACCTTTGTTCTCGACGCCATGATCTACCGCACTGCCGGAATGATTGACGGCGCCCTCGGCGCAGTGGATTGGTCTTCCGCCGATGCCCCCCAGCGGGTGATGAAGGCCCTGGAGGAGTATGCCGTCGAGTGTTCCGTCAACAAGGTTTACGGCAGCGAAGTCCTGGACTTTGTCGTGGACGAGGCGGTGCAGATCTTTGGCGGCTACGGCTACCACCAGGACTATCCGGTCGAGCGCGCCTACCGCGACTCGCGCGTGAATCGCATCTTCGAAGGCACGAACGAGATCAACCGGATGCTGATCACCGGCATGCTGCTCAAGCGAGCGATGAGCGGAGCCTTGCCGCTGATTTCGGCGGCCCAGAAGATTGCCGATGAAGTGCTCGCTGGGCCGGGCTTCGAGGAACCGTCCGCCGAACCGCTGGCTGCCGAAGTCAAAGCCGTCCAGAACGCAAAGAAGATTTTTCTGCAAGCATCGGGTACCGCGGTGCAAAAGTATATGGACAAGATCAGCGACCAGCAGGAGGTCCTGGCCGGGCTGGCGGAGATCGTGATGGAGGTCTATGCCATGGAATCGGCGACGTTGCGAGCGCAGAAGATGCTGGCTCGAAAAGCGTCGTCGGCCCCGGTCGCCCTGGCTGCCTGCCAGTCCTTTGTCTATGACGCGGCTGATCGGGTCGAGAAGAATGCGCGGACGGTGCTCTCGGCTGTCACGGAGGGCGACATGCTGCGCACCCAGCTTGCCGTCTTGAAGCGCTTCTCCAAGCGCGAGCCGGTCAATACCATCGCCCTCCACGAGCAGATTGCCAAAGCGGCGATCGAGGCCGGTCGGTACCCCTTCTGAGAGTTCCAGTCGGCCATCCGCTGCCAGTCCCGGCAGGTCGGGGCCAGCCCACCAGCGCGGCCCGGATGCATTCTTGATTGGCTTCAGGCTGCGGACGTTCGATGGCGGATTATCCTGATGGCTTTGGTTTCCCGTCCCCCCATTCGCGCCGGGTGGCTCGTTGAGCTTGCCCGGCCATATCTCCGCGGCTACGAGGTCTATCCGAACACGAGCGGCGGGCTTTGGGGATATTTCTTCAAGCGAGCCGCCGGTCGAATCGGCTTGGGCTTTTTTTCCGGTTTCCTTCTGTCGCCACACCATCGCGCCTATCTCTCCGTCGAAACTCCCGCTTGCCTCGTGTTTGCTTTCGTTCATCCGGTGAGTTGGGCGGTTCATCGGCGATTGGTGCAGGCAAAGGAGAGTTTGTTTCGGAGAACGGCGAGCTATATCTCCTGGTTGACGCCCCGGAAACCGCGCTGGCAATTTCTCGAAGACAAATTACCGGCGCTCTACCGGGCGGAGAGCATGGACGAGTGGCCGCGGCGACGGTACGAACACTACGCCCGCAATTTCTTTACGGAAAGTTTTGCCCTGCTTGTTCGCAGCGGGCTTGTCCGGGAGCTGTTGCGTCTTTCCATCCACAAATCAGAGTTTCGGCGCGTGGATCGCTCACGGCGAGTGGGCTGAATCTCTGGAGCGAGTGGCTTTCGGTCAGCAGCCGCCGGATGCCTGCATAGGGAATTGTGGGGCTAAAGCCCGATACCCCTAAACGAAAGTCCCAGACAATCTTTGGCAGTTTTTGGAAAAGGCAAAACTTGGCTCATGCGGGCAATTCGTGAGGCCGAGGGTCGAAAACGACAAAAAATGTCACCCCTGCACGGACCGATTCCGAAATTGGAAGTGAGCTACAGAACTAGTACAACTCCTAGTACATTGGTAGGATTGAGTTTAGAGCGGGGGGCAGCGGAAAATCGAACCATGGGCAGGAAGCTTTTTGGGTTCGCCAGGAATCTAATACAGAGAGGCCAAAAGAGCCTTTGGCTGAAGTCTAGGGCGACCGACGACCGGAGGCTTCTTGCTTTGGGGAGCCGATTGCTCCCCCCTGTAGCGAACCCATGGGAGATCGTATTTCGTCCCGAGGAGGAATGAGTTTCAGGCCAACCCCCTATGATCTATCAAATTGAAGAATACCTCACCATCTTGATGCTTGTGGCGCTGGTGTTCGGCGGCTTGACGGTAATGGCGGCGCCAGCGGTGCTGCTGAGCGAGGCCGTGCGCAGCCTGCGCCACCGGTTCCGGTTTGTGCCGGTTGCGGCGGCACGTCGTCGCCGGCGCAAGAGGGCGCTGGTCGCGCCGCTCACGGGGCGCCCGGTGGCTGCCGAGGCCTCCGAATCCGCTCAATAAAACACAAATCCCCCATCTACGTTGATCGCCTGGCCGGTGATCGCGCTCGAATCCTGGCTCGCCAGGAAGAGCGCGGCGCCGGCCACCTCCTCGGGGAGTTGCGGTCGCCGGAGGAGAATACTTTCCCGGGTGCTCTTGTCGAGTTGCTCGGGACTGACAGCGAGTCTGGCGGTGAGTTTCTCGCCCACCTCCTCATACATCTTCGTTTTTTCAATCACCCCCGGGCAGAGCGCGTTCACGCGCACGCCGTCTATTCCTGCCTCAGCCGCCACGGTGCGCGTCAGCGCAAGCAGACCCGCCTTGGAAGCTCCGTAGGCAGCGTTGAAAGCAAAGGCATGCTTGCCCGAGACGCTCGAGATGTTGATGATCGCTCCCCCTTTTCTCTTTTTCATTTCCGGGATGACCAGGCGGATGAAAAGGAAAGCGCCGCGCAGATTGACGGCGATAACCCGGTCAAAATCTTCGAGCAAGATGTTTTCAACGTTGTCCAGAGGCCCGTAGATGCCGGCATTGTTCACCAGCACATCGATGGGGCCAAGTTGCGCTCGCGTTGCCGTCACCACTTTTTGGACGTCGCTCTCGCTCGCGACATCAGCCGCCATGCCGGCCGCCTTTCCGCCGGCACGAAGGATTTCATGAACTACCTTTTCGAGCTCAGGCGCGGTGCGGCTGGTCACCATCACCGCCGCCCCTTCCCGGGCAAACCGCAAAGCAATGGCGCGGCCGATACCGCGACCTCCGCCGGTAATGAGCGCAACTTTTCCTTGAAGCTTCATACCTTCCTCCGCTATAGGAAAGCAGGGAGAATACGGCTGCCCGGTTCGATTTGCAAGCCAGGGCTGGCAGAAGTTTTGGCAAGCCAGTCCTGGCAAACCCCGCCTGGGTCGCCTTCTCTAGCAGGATGGTGAAAAAGTGGCCTATGTGTCGTTCCGAGCGAAGCCCTGCACCGTCCGGTGCAGGGCGAAGCGAGGAATCTGCTTGAGGTTCTCCCGCGCTCAAAAAGAAAGCAGATTCCTCGCGTCGGCCAAGAGCGCCGACCCTCGGAATGACAGCCCCGGGACGTTTTTCAGCACCCTACTAAAAGCTGTAAATTGTTTCGGTTCCAAGGCCGTTTTTGCGGTAAGATGATTCTTTGGATCGTCGGAGCGGAAACTTTCCGGCGGTGCGAGCTTCGTCTATGTCGAAAACAGTTTTGCTGGTGCGGCCACGCGGCTTTTGCGCCGGGGTGGTGCGGGCGGTGGAAATTGTTGAGCTCTCGCTTGAGGTCTTTGGCCGGCCCGTTTACGTCTTTCACGAAATTGTTCATAACCGCTACGTCGTCGAAGAGCTGCGGCGGAAAGGGGCCGTCTTTGTTGAATCGCTCGAGGAAGTCCCGCCTGGCCAGACGGTCGTCTTCAGCGCTCATGGGGTTTCTCCGGCGGTGCGAGGGGCAGCTCAAAAGCGCGGGCTGCGGGTCATTGACGCCACTTGTCCGCTCGTGACGAAGGTGCACCTGGAGGCTTTGCGTTTTGCCCGCGAGGGTCGAACCATCGTCCTGATCGGCCATCGGCATCATCAAGAGATCGTGGGGACTTCGGGCGAAGCCCCGGAGCGCACCGTGGTGGTGGGGAGCGTCGAGGATGTGGATGGGCTTCAGGTGGAAGATCCGGAGCGGCTCGCCTATTTGACGCAGACAACATTGAGCCTATACGATACCCAGGAAATCGTGACGCGGCTCCGACAGCGTTTTCCCAAGATCGTTGGTCCGCCCGCCGACGACATTTGCTATGCGACCCAGAATCGCCAGGAGGCAGTCGAGCGGCTGGCCAGGCAGACGCAACTGGTGCTGGTGGTGGGCTCGGCCAACAGCTCGAATTCCAATCGGCTTGTCGAGGTGGCTCGGCGCGCCGGAGCCCGAGCCTGCCTGATCGAGGACGAGGAGTCGATTCGCCGGGAATGGATGGATGGCGTGGACAGCATCGGGGTTACGGCCGGTGCTTCTGCCCCGGAGGTTCTGGTCGAACGGGTTACCAGGCGGCTCAAGGAAACTGGCTTTGAGCGCTTGCGCGACCTGGAGTTGATCGCCGAGGATGTTCGATTTATGCTGCCGGCCGAGCTGGCCACCCATTCGGGCTGAAGTTTTAGGCAATCCTTAAGATACGGCGCCGCCGGTAACCCCACGGTTCCAAATTCTTCCCGAGGTTCGAGCTTGGCATTCAAGATTGCTCGCTACCCGAACAAGATTGCAGTGATTGGGGCGCCCACCAGCGCCGCCGCGCTACAGGCCGGACATGAGCGCGCGCCCGCTGCGCTGCGCGCCGCCGGGTTGATCGCGCAACTGGAGCAGGCAGGCTACGAGGTCACCGACCTGGGCGACTGCGCGACGCAGGTCTTCCAGCCCGACGACGAGCATCCCCGCGCGCGCAACGTTTCCGGCGTGCTGGCGGCGCTGAATGAACTGCGGCCGCGCGTCGAGCAGGCCGTGAAGTCGGGCGCGCTGCCGCTGGTGCTGGGGGGCGACTGCTCGATCGCGCTCGCCACGCTGGCTGGGCTCCGACGCTACTTCCGCTCGCTCAGCCTGGTGTGGATGGACCGCGATGCCGACCTGAACATCCCGGCGACAACTCCCTCCGGTTGCCTGGACGGTATGGTGGTGTCGCACATCGTGGGTCGCGGCGCAGCCGAGCTGGTGCGCTTCTGGAGCGAGCTGCCGCTGGTCCGCGAACCGGATGTGGTGCTGTTCGGCACGGACCGGCTCGACCCGCCGGAGGAGGAGTTCCTGAGCCGCTCGCCCATCCGCCACTATCCCGCCGCGGACGTTTTGCGCCAAGGTGCGGCAGTGGCGACCCAGGCCGCGCTCGAGCGCGTCCATGCCACGAGCCGCGAGTTCCTGCTGCACCTCGACGTTGACGTAATTTCCGCCGACGACTTTCGCGCCACCAACTACGCCGCGACGGGCGGGTTGCGGCTAGTCGACGTGCGGGCCGCCCTTGGCGTGTTTGCGCGGCGGAAGACTCTCGCCGCTCTGGAAGTCACCGTTTACAATCCCGAACTCGACCCCGATGGCAGCGCGGCGCAGCTTCTGGTGGAATTGCTCGTGGGGGCGCTGGCCGAGCGGCTGCAAGCGCTTGCCGCAGCAGAAGCGGCCGCGCCTGCTCCGAGAGTGGTCAAGCTTGAGCCAGCGGAAGTCAAAGAAGCGTTGGAAGAGAAAGAAGCCGAGCCCGCGGTTGCGGCGGAGGCGGTGTCCGAGGCTGCTGCTGAGCCGCCTGCCCCGCCGGGTGAATTGGCGCCCGCCCCGATTCCATCAGAGCCGGCGCAACTGGCGGTCGAGCCGGCGGTCACGATCCCGGCGGAAGAGGCGACACCCCCGCCTGAGGGAGAAGCGGTTGAAGCCACCCCTGTCGAACCGGCCGAAGCGGTCGCGAGCGAATCCGCCGTTCACGGTCCGCCTGAGGCGGATTCACGGCAAGCCGAGACAACGCAGCCCGAAGCGCCCGGCGAAGCTCCCGAAACGCCCAAACCGCCCTCCGAGTAGTCCGCTCGACACTCCCGCGCGACGGAGGGATTCGTGGTGAGCATTCCCGGAAGCCTTATCGTCGCGCTGGTCTCCTTCATCCCGCCTCGGCGGGATTGAAGCCCTGTCCGCCTCGGGGGACTTTCACTGCCGGATCAGGGACGACCGAGTGAGGTGACTTGATGAAACCCCACGTTGGATTTATCGGCCTTGGCCTGATTGGTTTGCCGATGGCGCGCCATGTTCTCCATGCCGGCTTTCCTCTTACGGTATTCAATCGCACGCGCTCGAAGGCCGAGTCGCTCGAAAAACAGGGAGCGCGAGTGGCCTCGAGTCCAGGCGAGGCAGCCGCCGAGGCCGATGTGCTGGTTACCGTGGTAAGCGATCCGCCGGCGCTTGAAGAGGTGATGCTTGGCGAAAAGGGCGCCGCCGAAGGTTTGCGCGCCGGTTCCACCTGGGTGGATTGCAGCACGGTATCGCCCGCTTTAGAGCGCAAGCTGACCGCCACGCTCGAAAAGCGCGGCGTGGAAACACTGGACGCGCCGATTACCGGCGGCACCTGGGGCGCGGAGAAAGGCGAACTGGTTTTCATGGTGGGCGGGAAGGCCGCGGTGCTCGAGAAAATGCGGCCGGTTTTCCAAGCCATGGGGAAACAAATATTCCTCATGGGCGACCACGGCTCGGGTCAAGCCACCAAGCTCGGTCTGAACCTCATCATGGCCGCTACCCTGGGGGTGTTCTGTGAGGCGATTTCTCTGGTGGCTCGCGCCGGGATCGACCGCGAGCGGATGTTCGAGCTTATCCAGTCGAGCATGGCGCGAGCCGGGATCATTGACATCAAGGCGCCGCTGATTTTCAAAGGCGACTTCTCGCCGAGCTTTCCCCTGCGGCTAATGCACAAAGACCTCGGACTGGCTCTCGAACTCGGCAACCAACTGCATGTGCCCATGCCGATTGCGGCGGCGACCCGCGAGGTCTTCAACGCCACCCGCGCCCTGGGCCACTCCGACGCCGATTATTCCGTCATCGCAAAGTTCTTTGAACAGCCTGCGTAGCGGCCGCCTTCTGGCGGGCATTGTCTGCTTCTCACGGAACTTCGAGACCGCGCCCAAGTTGGGGCTCCCGCTTCCAGCACCGTCAGCGTTTTGCCGCTTGACGATTTACGAT
>DATBWB010000031.1 GCA_036514995.1 Candidatus Acidiferrales bacterium | reverse complement strand
CGATGAAAGCGACCGGCCGAAACCAAGAGCAGCTCCTCCGGCAACTCCGGGCGATTTCTGATCCGACGCGCTTGCGGATCCTGGCGCTGCTGAAGAGGCCGGGCTGCTGCTCATGCGAGGAGATTGACCCGAGGTCGCCGGGGATGTGCGTGTGCGACCTGGAAAAGGAATTTCCGCTGACCCAGCCAACCATCACCCACCATCTCCAGGTGTTGCGTGATGCCGGCCTGATCGACTGCCGCAAGTTGGGTTTGTGGGTCTATTGCAAGCGGAAGGAAGAGGCCATTCGGAGGTTGGGAGAGAGCCTCGCCGAGGTATAAAAAAAGTTCTCAAAAAAAATTTAGATACTTAATCTATACATGGAGGAAGCATGAATCGAAGCGAAGGAATCAAGGAGCAGGTCAAGGAAACTTATGGGGAAATAGCCCGCACGCGCATGGCGGGTGATGGCGGCTGTTGCGTGCCCCGGGGCAAGCCGGCCGACTATTCGCCCGAGGAGATTGCCTCTGTTCCCGGCGGCGCTTACCTGGGCGAAGGCAGCGGCAATCCCGTTCGCGCCGCGAAGATTCAAACGGGCGAAACGGTCGTGGACCTTGGCTCGGGGGCGGGCATGGATGTCTTTCTTTCCGCGAATGCCGTGGGCCCATCGGGCCGCGTCATCGGCGTGGACATGACGCCGGAGATGCTCGAACGCGCCCGGGCGAACGCCGAGAAGGGCTGCTATCCCCAGGTTGAATTTTGCCAGGGCGACATCGAGAAGTTGCCGGTCCCGAGCGGGACGGCGGACGTTGTCGTGAGCAACTGCGTCATTAACCTGGCGCCGGACAAGAAGGCCGTTTTCCGCGAGATCTACCGGGCCCTCCGGCCGGGCGGGCGCTTTGCCATCTCCGACGTCGTGCTGAGGAGCGAGCGGCCACTTTTGCAAAAGGCGCTCAAGAAGCTTCGAGTGGCTAGCTGCGTGGCTTCAGCATGGGGGGAGGAACGCTACCTCGGCGCGCTGCGGGAGGCGGGTTTTCAAGATGTGCGCGTTGTGGCCGAGCGACGGGCCATGGACCAACCCGCCCTCGATTTCATCACGGCGCATGGGATAACGGTGGTGGGAACCAAACCCGGTCAATAGTTGTGGCGTAGGTTGCAAACGTCCCTTCACGGCGAGCCGTTAACGACGGGCAAGGATAATGACCTCGTATCCTTCCGCCAGCAAGTGATGGGCTAGTTTCTCCGCCTCCGCCCGGCCCGCGGCCACAGGGATGAGGACTCGATAGACCAACTCGGATTGAGGGCTGAGGACCGGGAGGCTACTCGCCGCGCATAGCTTTGAAGAATACTTCGCGGGCCTGGGCGTGTTCGCCAAGGGCGTAGTCGAGGTCGTCGAGGATCTGGCGGAATTGGTCCACTTCGACACGCGGCGCAATGCGGTGGGTGCCGGCGGCGAGAGTGGCGGCGAGTTCGTTCAGCTCGCCTATTTTTTCCATCACAACGGCGCTTGCTCGTTCGAGCTTTTCGTAAGCAGGAGCAAGTTCCATGGCGATTCCTCAAAGCCCTCCTGATTCCGTTCTCTCGATCCGGCGCAGGAAGACATCCATTTCTTTGATGGTTTGTATGTCGCCCTTTTGCCCGGCGACCTCCTTGCCCTTGCGGTACATTTCTGCGGCTGCCTGGGTTTCGCCGGTGCCCTCGAGCGCCTTCCCCAGTTCCCGATAAGCCGCCGAATAGTCCGGCTTCAGCTCCAGCACCCGACGAAAACAGGCCACCGCCTCCGCATACTCTTTCGTTTTGAGGTATTCACTGCCCAACCCGTAGTGCACCAGCGGATCGTCCGGGTCGAGGGCGAGCAGTTCCTTAAATTGTTCGATGCGCGATTTTTCCGTCATGAACGCGAGCCAAGTCCTTGTTGTCTTGAAACGTCAGTTAGCATACGCAGCCACGCGCGCCATCGCAACCGGAAAGCAAGGGCGCAAAACCGGAGGGAGCATCGCGGAGCGGCCAAAAGAGCGAGACCAAGGAACCAGACCGCCGCTCCCCTCCCGCGGTTCTTGAGCGCCCTCCCTCGCCGTAGCCGGCGATTGGTCTTCTTCGCCTGGCGGCGATTCCCACCCTTTTCGCTTGTCACCTTGCCCGAGGCAACCTAGAATACGTTTTTTGAGGCCGCGCGACGGAGCCTGTTCCCAATCCCACTCTGGAGCAAACCATGGCAAGCGTCTATGAATATATCGAGCAGAATCGGCAGAGTCATCTGGAAGAGTTGAAAGAATTTCTCCGCATTCCTTCCGTCAGCACGAAATCCGAACACAAACCGGACATCGAGCGCGCCTGCAACTGGGTGATGGAAAAGATGCGCGCCGCCGGCATCGAAAACATCGTGCGGCATGAGACCAAAGGCCACCCGCTCGTCACCGGCGACTGGCTGCATGCCGCCGGCAAGCCCACCATTCTTCTTTACGGCCACTACGACGTCCAGCCAGCCGAGCCTTTCAACCTCTGGACGACTCCGCCCTTCGAGCCAAGCGTCCGCGAGGGCAACCTCTATGCTCGCGGCGCGGTGGACGACAAAGGCCAGGTCCACATCCACCTGAAGGCGCTCGAGGCTTACAAGAAGGTCGAAGGCAAATTCCCCATCAACATCAAGATGCTGATCGAGGGCGAAGAAGAAGTCGGCAGCGAGAACCTCTACGACTTTGTCAAACACAACCTCGACAAGCTCAAGAACGATGCCCTGGTCGTCTCCGACAGCGGGATGCTCAAGAAGGGCTGCCCATCCATCACCTACGGCCTGCGTGGCCTGGCTTATTTTCAGGTGGGGATCACGGGGCCAGTCACCGATCTTCACTCCGGCACCTTTGGTGGCGCGGTCGCCAACCCGATTACGACCCTTGCCGAAATGATCTCGAAGCTCCACGACAAGCGCGGCCGCATTACCATCCCGGGTTTTTACAAGGACGTCGTGCCCCTGACGGGGGCGGAACGGAAAGCCTTCGCCAAGCTGCCGTGGAAGGAGTCGGATTTCAAGAAAACCGTCGGCACAAACGCCCTGGTGGGCGAGGCCGGCTTTTCGACCCTCGAGCGCATCTGGGCCCGGCCCACTTTGGAACTCAACGGGATCTGGGGCGGCTATACCGGCGAGGGCGCGAAGACCGTTCTGCCTTCGAAAGCCTATGCCAAGCTCTCGACCCGGCTGGTGCCCAATCAGGACCCCATCAAGGTCAGCAAGGCGCTCGAAAAATATCTCCGGCAGCTTGCCCCGAAGGGCGTCCAGGTGGAGTTCAAAACGCTGAGCACGGGCCGACCGTGGTGCGCGCCCTACAAGCATCCCATCTTCCAGGCGGCCATCACGGCGCTCGAAAAAGGCTTTGGCAAAAAGGCCGTTTTTATCCGCGAGGGCGGCTCCATTCCGTTCGTGACCCATATGTACGAGACCTTTGGCAAACCGTGCGTCCTGATGGGATTCGGCCATCCCGAGGAGAACGCCCACGCGCCCAACGAGCACCTGTTCCTCGAAAACTACTTCGGCGGCATCAAGAGCGTCGCTCACTTCTACGAAGAACTGAGCAAGGTGGCTTGACGGTCGCGAGCAACCTTTCGACCCTTCGGCCCGCCGCCGGCTCGGGGCAAGCTTGCGACCACTCGCTTGAGACCAACGCCCGTTGGTCGTGAAGGGTGATGCGCGTGCGAATCATCCGCAGAAACCGAGGGGTTTTGAGCTTTTTCGCTTGCAGTGGCCGCGGCCGTTGGGTATATTCAGCGCGCAATAAGGAACCTTGTCTGACCGGCAGGGTCGTTTTTCCCAATTCGGATTGAACCCGATTAAAAGGAGCAAGAGTCGATGGCGAAAGCAATGAGCAAGTCCAAGGTTGTAGCCCACATGGCGGGGAAGGCTGGCATGACCAAAAAGGCCGCCGCCGGCTTCATGGAGGAGTTGGTCAATCTTGCCTACAAAGAGACAAAGAGCGCGGGCGTGTTCGTGATCCCCGGGATCGGCAAGCTCGTGAAGGCCAATCGCAAGGCACGCATGGGCCGCAATCCGCAGACCGGCGAGCCGATCAAGATTCCGGCCAAAACGGTGGTGAAGTTCCGGGTTGCCAAGGCGGCCAAAGAGTCCGTCCTCGGCAAGAAGAAGTAAGCAAGCTCGCCATTCATGTAAGCGGGCAAGCGCCGGAAGGGAGTTCGCAACGAGAGGCGGGTTTCCCCGTCTCGAATCCCCATCCCGAAGCATCGGGACTCTGGATCGAGACGGGGCGGATTCGCCTCTTTTCTTTTCGTATGAAAGAAAGAACCGCCGGGTGGCCCCGGTTCACCACGAGCGGCGGGCCGGCGGCATCCGGCAAGCCCGAATACGGGCAAGGAGGCGGGATGGCATCCGAGTTTTTGGACGAAGCGAGGCTCGAGCTCTATCGCCGGTTTGCCTTCGAGTTTCCGGATAGAACCCTTTCCGGAAAAGTGGTACTGATCGCCGGCGCCACCGGCGGGCTCGGGGCCGCCACCGCAGCGCTGCTGGCAGGCGAAGGCGCGCGGGTGGTGGCGGGCTATCGTTCCAACCGCTCCCGCGCAGAAGAGTTCCGCCGGGCCATCGCCGGACAATTCCAACAAACCATCGAGCTGGTGGAAGGCGACCTCATCCATGCCGCCGTGCGCGAGCGCTACGTCCTGGCCGCGGAAAAATGGGGCCTTCTCTACGGCTTGGCGGTTCTTGTCGGCGACCCGGCTCGAGTGGAATGGAGCCGGCTGGACGAAGCTGCCATGCGCGCCGCCGCGGATCGAAACTATATCGCGCCGGTGCTGCTCGCCAAGCGCGCCGGGGAAGCCATGCTCGCCCAAAAGACTCCGGGCAGCATCGTCTTGCTTTCGACGATGCAGGCGGTGGCGCCGTTCGACGGCAGCGTGAATTATGCCGGGCCGAAAGCAGCGCTGGTGCAGGCGGCGCGCATCCTTGCCAAACAGTGGGGCGGGCCAGCCGGGATTCGCGTGAATGTTGTCGCCCCGGGCGTCACGATGGCCGGTATGGCGGAGGCAAGTATTCGGGCGGGCAAATACGATTCGTTCATCAAAGGCGGAGCCATCGCCCGTTTCGGCCGAGCCGAGGATGTGGCGCGCGCCATCCGTTTTCTTCTCGAGCCGGACAATTACATCACCGGCCAAACCATCCTGGTGGATGGCGGCCTCACGTTGCGGCGCGACCGGGGCTGACGCGCAAAAATGGAACGGGCAAGTTTATGGGCTTCCGGATGATCTACCGCCTCTATACGTGCTTCCGAGAAAACGGGGGCCGCGCTTCGATTGCGCCGCTTGCCCGCCAAAAACTCTTTCGCGCAATGCGCTCATTTGCTTTGGGCGGGCTTGCCATCCTTGCCTCGTGTGCTTACCTTCTCCCCCTCCAGGCAACAGCCGGTGCGAACCTGCACGGCATCGTCTATACGGTCGGCGACGATCAGATTCAGACCATCTGGCCAAACGCCAAGGTTACCGTCACCCATCTCCAGACCAGGCGGAGCCTGGCCACCGTCACCAGCGAGGTAGGCGAGTACAAATACATTCGTCTGCCGGTCGGCGACTATCGGATCACTGTCGAGTTGCCTGGATTTGCAATCGCCACACAAACATTCCGGCTTGCCGGAGGTCAGGATCTCGAGCTGAACATCCGGATTCAACCGAAGGGCCGGGTGGAGCAGATCACGGTGCGGGCGGAAACCGGCGGCATCGAAACGACGGAATCAAGCGCGCCTTCCGGGCAAACCTTGCGGCCGGAAATCATCAAATCGGCTCCCCTGGTGAACGAACGGTTTCAGGATGCCTTGCCGCTGCTGCCCGGCGTAGTCCGCGGGCCCGATGGCCTCCTCAACGTCAAGGGGGCTCGCGGCACCCAGTCCGGACTGTTGGTTAACAGCGCCACCGTGACCGACCCGGTGACGGGACAGTTCGCCATCAGCCTTCCCCTCGAGGCGATCGAATCCGTCCAGGTTCTTTCCAGTCCCTTTTCCGCCGAGTACGGGAAATTCACCGGCGGCGTGACGGAGATTGAGACGCGGCCGGGCAGCGATACGTGGAAATTCCTCCTGACCAATTTCTTCCCGCGCCTTCGCTGGCGGGACGGCACTATCGTCGGGCTCGGGTCGATCACTCCCCGCGTCATCGCCGCCGGCCCGGTGGTGAAGGGCAGGCTGTATTTCTCGCAGGCCTTTGACTACCGCTTTGTGCGCACGCGGGTGGAAAGCCAGCCGAATCTCAAGAACGATCGAGTGCTCGAGAGTTTCGACTCGCTCACCCAGATCGATGGGAACATCAACCCGAACCACCGCTTCAGCATGACCGCGGCCGTCTATCCCCAAAATCTCTCCTTCGTCACGCTCGACACCTTCAATCCAGAAGGCGCTACTCCCAATTTCCGGCAGCGCGGCTGGCAACTCAGTTTTTCCGACCGCGCCATTTTCGCCAACGGGTCGTTTCTCGAAAGCCTCTTTTCCGCCAAAAGCTACGACGCCCACGTTTTCCCGGCTGACCCCCTGCAACCCGGTTACGTCCTCTTCCCGGAGCAGAACTCGGGCAGCTTCTTTAATCGCCAGGACCGCGAAAGCTTCCGCCACGACTGGCGGCAGATCTATCACTTTCCGCTCTTCCGCGCTGCCGGAACGCATCTGCTGAAAGCCGGTTACCAAGTGGTGGTCAACCGCTACGACGGCATCTATCAAAACTTGCCGGTCACCATTCGGCGCGAGGATGGAACGACAAGCCAGGTCATCCGCTACGTTGGCGGCGGCCCGATCGGCCGGGACAAAAACGAGTACACCGGCTTCGTCCAGGAAAAATGGGCGATTTGGCCGCGCTTCACTCTCGACCTCGGCCTGCGCTACGACCGCGATCAACTCTCGGGGCAGAACAATGTTGCTCCGCGGCTTGGCTTTGTCTATGCGCCGTTCAGAGACAACAAGACCGCCGTGCGCGGCGGGATTGGACTTTTCTATGACAAGATCCCGCTCGCCCCGGGCACGTTCACGCAATTGCCGCCGCCGGTGGTCACCCGCTTTGCTGCCGATGGAGTGACGGTGGTGGACAGCCCGCGAAGGTTCGCCCACGTGCTCGATCACAATGGGCTGAAGACGCCGTACAGCCTTTCCTGGCAGTTTCAAGTGGACCGCGAGCTTACCCGGCGATTGTTGTTTCGGTTCGGCTACGAGCAAAGGGAAACGCACAACGATTTTCTGGTTGAGCCCTTCGCCGGGCCGAACAATACCGGCACCCTGTTGCTCGCTTCTTCCGGCCGGCAGCGCTATCGCGAATTTCAATGGACCGCTCGCTACCAACTGAGCGAACGCTCAAACTTTTTTGCGTCCTACGTTCGCTCCCGGGCCACCGGCGACCTGAACTCGTTTGACGCGCTTTTCGGGAACTTCCCGAATCCGGTGATTCGCCCGAACGAGCGCTCGCGGCTGCCCTACGATGCTCCCAACCGCTTCTTGTTCTGGGGCATGATCGCATTGCCGTGGAAGCTGCGTGCTTCGCCCGTGCTGGACGTTCGGAACGGCTTCCCTTTTTCTGTGGTGGATAGCGAGCTCAACTTTGTCGGCCCGCGCAACCGGGCCGGGCGGTTCCCCACTTTCGCTTCGCTCGATTTACAACTCACCCGCGGATTCGCCATACCGTTCCTGGGGAAGAAGTATCAAACTCAAATTGGCATCAAGGTTTTCAACGTCACCAACCATTTCAATCCGCGCGACTTTCAAGCGAACATCTTTAGCCCCAATTTCGGCGGCTTCTCGAACGGCATCGGGCGCCGATTCCGAGGCAAGTTTGAAATCGCCTTTTAGTCGTGCCCAGCGAAACGAAGAGCATCCCTCGGCCAGGCGCGAGTGGCTGAGTGGAGTTGCCGAGGCTCCTGGCATACTCGCCGGCAACTCAATGCATACCAAAGGCTTAGAAAATAAACTTGCAATTCTGGACTTGAAGCGAGAAACTAACTCCGGGTCATTTTGACCCCCTTCCTGGTCCTGCCGCGAGTCCTTTTTCATTCCCCGCCGTGCCCCGTCAAGTTCCGTGTTTGCCATGGAGGACATTATGACTCACTCGGCGGTAAGGCTCATGTTGGCCGCATTTCTGGTGGGGAGCCTGGCGACGCTGGTTTTCGCCCAAGGCGTGGGCCCCAAGTCCGAATACGATCCCAAGACGGAGATCACCGCCAGCGGGACGCTCGAGAAGATCACCCACATGAAGCGGGGCGGCTGCTGCGGCAAAGGCGGCCTGCACGGCATTATCAAGACCGACCAGGGTCGCATGATCATTCACCTCGCGCCCGATTGGTTCTTCGACCTGAAAAAAATGACGCTCAAAGAAGAGGAGCCGGTGGCGCTAGTCGGCTCGAAAATGAAGAAGGGCGCCAACGAGTACGTCGTCGTAAAGACGATTACCTTGGGGGGCGCGACTCTGGCGCTGCGAGATGATCAGGGCGTGCCGCTTTGGTCGAGGGCTGAGAAGTAAGCGGCGATGGACGAGACCTCGTAGGCTCGCCACTCGCCCCACACTTCCACAGCGAAGTTCCGATGATGTTGTGGTAGGGGCGTACGGCCGTACGCCCCTACGTTTTCTCGTCCCCGTGGGATGATGGTAGAGCGTTTGGGGAGGAGCGGCTGGCTCCTATCCCTCTAACCTGGAATCCGCAGCGGCCAGCTTGCCCGATTCGGCCTCTCGAGCGGCCTTGACACAGGGAGTCCGCCCTAGTGGATAATCTAGCATGCGGAGGGGCTCGACCCTCTGCTGGTGAGGCGACCATGCCGATACATATGGGAAGAGATTCGACGGGGGGAAAGAGGTTGAAGAAAAAGGCCAAGCAACCTAAGAGGAAGGAAAGAAGGCTGTGCGATTCCTCCTGTTCCTCGCACAACATAGGTTGCCAGAAAGATTGGAACCATCCGGGCAGCCACTTCCATTCCTCGGGGTCGTGGGGCGGCACTTGCTCGTGGTGAGGTCAATAATTCCGGGCCCGGCTATCGCCCGCGGCTAGTGCCGTTCCAACTAATTGAGCAGAATAGCGAGCTGGAGCGACATAATTAGTTATACGTGCTGAGTCCATGAAGAACTTAGCCCAAAATAGTTGGAACGGCACTAGAAGCCATTTCACAACCTCGGGTCGCTGGGTGTCATTCTGAGGTCGTCCCTTCGGCGGCGCTCAGGGCGCGCGCGGCGACCGAAGAATCTCAAGTCGAAATGCTTCGGCCGCCGTCGCGGGTTCAGCATGATAAAACCCCTGGCCGGTCCTTCTATGTTATGGAACAGATTCTAGCTCTTCGACCAGGGCAACGTGGCGTTGGCAAGTTCAGAACGGCCGCGGATCAGGTGATAGATATAGGAGCCCAAACAGAACTTTCCGAACAGTAGCGCGAGAAATGCGATCACGATGAACGCCTCAAATACCACGCCGGTCCAATACCAGCCCATGCTCAAAGCAACGGCGACAACAAGCATGAAGGTGGCGGCCATGCCCTGCGCGAAACGTCGCGGGGCCGGCGCCGGCGTCAGTTTTTGCCTCTTCATCGGCTCGGCCACAAGCGCGTTGTAGAGAGCCTCAAAGACATTCCAGCGGGGAAGCGCCACGCCAAACCACAGCAGGGCAGAGAGGGCTGCGAACACAAACCTCGATTGCAGGATGATCCCGAGCAGGATGAGCGGCCCCACGATCGAGGGCTGAAAGCGCAAGGCCCGGAAATGAGCCGCACAGGCCGGACCATCTGCATCGAGAAAACCCTGTTGCTGCATGAAGCGATGCTCGACGGATGAGGTCATAACTCTCTCCTGACCGAAAGTAGCAAATATGACAAACCGGGGCTCACGTCCAGCGTCCCCGCCGCGGCGGGGTTCACCTGAGGCTTTGCCGCGGGGTCACCGGTTCGACCACTTTTCAGACAATACCCAGCTTCTTGCCGACACGTTCGAGGATCTCGAGCGCCCGCTCCAGCTCCGGCCGGGTATGGGTGGCGGTGACGATCGTGCGGATGCGGGCCTTTCCTTCCGGGACCGTCGGGAACCCGACCGCCTGGGCAAAGACTCCCTCCTCAAACAAACCGCGGGAAAAGGCGAAGGCGCGAGCGGCATCGCCAACGATGATCGGCGTGATGGGCGTTTCGCTCATGCCGGTGTTAAAACCCATTTCCGTCAGGCGCTTCTTGAAGAATCTTGTGTTTTCCCAGAGCTTCTGGATGATTTCCTCATTTTCTTCCAGCACCTCGAAAGCGGCCATACAGGACGCGGCCACCGCCGGCGGATGCGAGGTGGAAAACAGAAACGGCCGGGCGCGATGGTAGAGGTATTCGATCAGGTCGCGGCTGCCGCACACATATCCGCCCAGGGCTCCGATAGCTTTCGAAAGCGTCCCCACCTGGATATCCACGCGGCCGTGCATGTTGTAGTGGTCCACCGTCCCGCGGCCGTTCCGGCCGAGCACGCCTGAAGCGTGGGCATCATCAATCATCATGATGCAGTTGTATTTCTCGGCGAGGTCGCAGAGCTGCGGCAGCGGCGCAATGTCGCCGTCCATTGAGAAAACGCCGTCGGTGATCAACAGCTTCTTGCCATTCCAGTTGGCCGTCTCTTTCAAGATGCGCTCGCAGTCGGCGACGCCCTTATGCTGGAAGACCTTGATGGTGGCCCGGGAAAGCCGGCAGCCGTCAATGATCGAGGCGTGGTTCAGCTCATCCGACACAATCAGGTCATCTTTGCCGAGGATGGCGGCCACCGTGCCGGCATTGGCGGCGAAGCCGGACTGGAAGACCACCGCGGCCTCGGTTTTTTTGAAGCGGGCGATCCGCTCTTCCAGCTCCATGTGAATCTTCATCGTGCCGGCGATGGTGCGCACCGCTCCTGAACCCACTCCCAGTTTTTCCACCGCCTCGAGCGCCTTCTGCCGCAGCTTCGGGTGGGTGGTCAACCCCAGGTAGTTGTTCGACGAAAGATTGATCACCTGGCGGCCGTCGAAGCGCGCCACCGGCAACTGCTCGCCTTCCAGGACCCGCAGGCGAAAGTAGAGGTTCTTCTCCTTGAGCTTGTCCAGCTCCTCGCGCAGAAAACTCATGGTGGGTCTCTGAGTGGTCGGTTGCGTCACGGGTTCCTCCGGGGCTGTTTTACGGCAAGCCGTGGGGATACATCAAGACTTTCGATCCCTGGCCCGAGGAAAGTCTTTCAAAGGCGGGCACAAACTTTTCCATGGGGATGCGGTCGGTGAAGAGCGGGTCCAGGTTGAGGCGCCCCGAGCGAATGAGCGCGGTCATCTTGTACCAACTGTCAAACATCCGCCGGCCGTAAATGCCGTGGACGGTCGCTCCCTTGAAGATGACCTCGGCGACCAGGTCCATCTCGACCTTTTGCGTGGGGATGCCGAGCAGAGAAGCCCGGCCGCCGGCGCGCAGCATCTGGAAGCCCTGGTGGATGGCGGGCGGATGGCCGGACATCTCCAGCATGACATCCACGCCGACGCCGCTCGTCTCTCCGAGCACGCGCTTGACCGGGTCTTCCTTTTGAGGGTCAATGCATACGTCGGCGCCGACTTTTCGTGCCAGGGCAAGCCGCTCCGGCTTGATCTCGATGGCAAAGATGGTCGCCGCGCCGCACGCCTTGGCCACTGCGACCGACATCTGACCGATGGGGCCGCAGCCGATGACGGCCACGTTCTGCCCGGCTATCTCGCCGGAGAGGACCGTGTGCACGGCATTGCCCAGGGGATCCAGAATGGCGGCGTATTCGCGGGGAACTTTCTCGTCCAGCCTCCAGATATTGCGTTCCGGGATCCGGACAAATTCGGCAAAGCAACCGTCAGCGTCAATGCCGATAATTTTCAGGTTTTGGCAAACGTGTGCCTGGCCGGTGCGACACTGGAGGCAACGGCCGCAGGTGACGTGCATTTCCGCGGAGACGAAATCGCCGGGCTTGATGGAAGTCACCTCGCTGCCGACTTTCTCGACAATGCCGCAGAATTCATGGCCGAAGGTGAGCGGCGGCCGGATGCGCGCTTGCGACCAGGCGTCCCAGTTGTAGATGTGGACGTCGGTGCCGCAGATGGAAGCGACCTCAACCCGCACCAGCACATCCTGGGGGCCGATGCCCGGGACGTCCACCTGCTTCCACTCGGCTCCTCGGGCCGGCTGCGCCTTCCGGATCGCTTGCATCGTGGCGGTTGGCATGGCGAGAGGCAGGCCCCCATCCTCTTGAAACCTGGCGAGGTACACGCCCTTCCCGAAATTTCGGGAGGATCGGGGCAGGAATCAGCACGGCAGGAAGACTGGGATGCGCCGTGCGAGGCCCAAATCTTAGCACAGTCGCCCAGCAAATACAGCCCGGCTCGGCCCGGTTGCTTGTGAGCCGAGCTTGCCTCAGCTATCATTTGCGCCGCCGTGCGCCTCCTGCGAGAAATCATTCACTGGCTGTTCTTTTTCTTTCTTCCCGTGCTGGCGACCATCCTGCTGGTGCGGTTGGCGACGGCGGCGGCGCATTGGGCGATGATGCGGCGGGGATGGCTCGACCGGGTTCGCACGCGCCGGCTCAACCCGGGCCGGGAGACAGAAACATTCCTGCTCGCTTTGCTCAGCCTCTCCCTGCTGCGAGGTTACGGGGCATTTCTGCCCGTGCCGGATTGGCCGCTCTATATCATCTTCGGGCTGTGGAGTTTGCGGCTGCCCGGTGAAGCTCGCGTGCGATTCGCCCTGCTACGCAAGCCGGCAGACACACGCGCATTGCACGAAGCCGGGTTCTTTTTCGAAAAGCGCGGGCCCCTGGCCACTCGAGCCGCAACCGTAGCCCTCGCCGTGGCCGCCTATTTTTTGATTGCCCCGGTGCATGCGCTTCTGGATAGAATAACGACTTCACTCTTGCAAGCAGCGGCTCGACTGGTGCGCTGAGCGGAGGGGGATTCATGGATTGGACCGGGGAAGAGATCAAGAAGCGCCTGCGGCAGGGAGATTTCCTGGAGGTATCCACCGGCGGGGGAATCTTTGAGGTCTGGGCCGAACCCTTTGGAAGCCCGCCGGCCCTCTACTACGAAGGTGAGCAATTCTCGCTCGACGCGCTGGACGGCGTCGTCGAGAAAATCATGACCAACGTTCGCGCCGGAGCATTCCGCTGCCGGTGGGTGGGCAAACGCGACGATTGATTCCTTACGAGCGAAGCTCCTTACCTTTCAAAACCGTTTCTTTTCCGCCCGCACGCGCTCGACGTACCGGCCAGTTTCCGCTTCGACGCGAATGGTCTCTCCCGTCTCGATAAAAAGCGGCACCATGACCTGCATCTGATTCTCGAGGACCGCCTCCTTCCACGTGCTGTCCTGTTGGGAGTGGACGGCAGGGCCGGTTGCGGTCACCCGCACCTCCATCACCGGCGGCAGAACCACGCCGATCGGCCGGCCTTCAAAAAAATCCACGGGAATCTGCATCTCTTCCTTTAAGAATTTCTCCACCGGCCCGAGCGCGGCGCGGGAGACTTCGACCTGGTCATAGGTGAACGGATTCATGAAGTAGCAATTTTCCAGGTCGCGGTAGAGGAACTGCATCGTCCTTCGCTCGAGCGCCAGGTCTTCCAGCTTCTCATCCGGCCTGAAGCGCGGCTCCCACATCGTGCCGGTGAGAGCGTTGCGCAGCTTGGTCTTGACGACGCCCACCTGCTGGCCGCCGCCAGCGTGGAATTCCGCTCCCAGCACGCGGTAGATCTGGCCTTCGACGCGGACGGCCATTCCGGGTTTAAGCTGCGATGCAATGATCATGGCTCACCTCGTCCCGATCCGGATGCTTCGGGACTCGGGAGCGGCGATGTACCGGAATCCGTCCGAACCATTGCGCCGTTCCAACTTACTGTGTTCAGCCCAGCGGCAGAAGCCGCTGGGCTGAACGGGAGAAACAACATTGCGCTCACGTTCGGCCCACAGGCTTCTGCCCATGGGAACCATCTCGTAGAGGGCACTAGGCCCGTTCGGCGCGATACGCGGCGTCTTTCAACACGGAATTCGTGTCCGTCAGCGTCGCGCCGCTTGCGACCAAGGATTCAATCGTCGCCCGCCCGGCCGGCTCGTTGAGGGTCTTCATGGCATCCGTCACGATGTGAACGGGGTAGCCGCGCTCCAACAACCCGCGAGCCGCACAGGCGACGCAATATTCCGTCACCACCCCGAACAGGGTCACCGGCCGTTTCCCGAGGAGCGAGAGAACCGTTTCGATGTTCGGGTTGGTGAACACATCGAGTTTTTGCTTTTCCAACACAATTTGTTCGTATCCATCAAAAGTGAAAGGCAGCGCCGAGCCCGGCAGATTGGGAATCACAAAGCGCCGTTCGGCAACGGTCTCCGGAATTTTCTGCTGGCCGGGGGTGCCTACCAGACAATGCGGCGGCCATTGTTGAAATTCCTCGTCGTTCGTTTGGTGCGCGTCGGCCGAGGAGACGATCAACAGTTTCTGCGCGCGAGCGAACTCCACCAGCCGCTTCAGGTTCGGAATAATCGTTTCCGCGTGCGGCACGTAAAGCCGGCCGCCGGCCAGCATGAAGTCGGCCTGCGTATCCACATCCCAAAAGACAGGCTTGGGTTCTTTTGCGGCCATGTTCAGGATTTCTTTCCACCCGGCCCTGCAGCATAAGGCAGCGGAGCAGGCGAGTGTTGCTGTCGCACCACCTCCAGCAATTGATGGAGCGACGCGCTGTATTCGACGGGAAAATGCTCGACGGCGGCGACCTGGCGATAGCGCTCGTGCAAATGGCCGAGGTTGGCGGAGGCGAGCGCCCGCACATCGGCGAGCGCGGGCGACGGTCGCACTCTTCGGCCTTCCCGCATCACCGGTTCCACCAGGCGAAGCGCGCCCGGAAAACTCTCCTCGGCGCAACCGACCACGTCGTGATGATAGAATCCATCGGGCGACGAAAACCGGAAGATCTGCTTTTTGCCTGGATAGGTCACCTTCTCTTCGCTGAATTTGGCGCACGGGAAGGCGCGGCCGTCCCGCTCCACCTCAACCAGCTTGTAGATGGCGCCGAGGGTGGGCGCGTCCTTGGACGTGGCCAGCTCGGTTCCCACCCCGAACATGTTAATCGGCGCCCCCTGAGCCACCACTTCAGCAATCAAATATTCGTTCAGGTCGCCGGTGGCAAAGATGCGCACGTCCTTCATCCCGGCGGCGTCCAGCTTCTTTCGAACCTGGCGGCTTTTCTCCAGCAGGTTCCCGCTGTCAAGCCGCACCCCCAGGGGCCTTAGCCGTGAGGCAATCATTTTTTCGAGGGCGGCCATCGGATCATACGTATCGAGCAACAGGATGGCGTGGTCCGGGAATACCTCCAGGAAGCGGCGAAAACTTTCGAGCTCATCCTCAAAGGCCATAATCCAGGAATGGGCCAGCGTGCCGTAGGTGGGGATGCCGAACCAGTAGCCGGCGAGCACGTTGGAGGTCCCGATACACCCGCCGATATAGGCGGCGCGGGCAGCCAGAACGCCCGACTCCGGCCCATGGGCGCGGCGAGTGCCAAACTCAATGATGCCGCGTCCCCGGGCCGCTTGCACCACCCGGGCCGCTTTGGTGGCGACGAGCATCTGAAAATTGATCGTGGCAAGCAAATAGGTTTCGACGATCTGTGCCTCGGCGATCGGCGCCGTCACGCGCACAACGGGTTCTTCCGCCCATATGACCGTGCCCTCCGGTACGGCCCAGACGTCACCGGTGAAACGAAACTTCTCGAGATATTCGAAAAACCTGCTGCCGACATGACGAAAGGCCGGGTGGCAGCGGAGATAGGTGACTTCCTCGGCGGTAAAGCGCAAGTTCTCCAGGTAATCGAGAGCCGTCTCGAGCCCGGCCGCCAGCAGAAACGACCGGTTCGGAGGAAGGGCTCGAACGAAAAGCTCAAAGGTGGCGCGTTCGGCGACGCCCGTCTGCACATAGGCGGCCGCCATGGTGAGCTGGTAGAGGTCGGTCAGGAGAGCCGAATGTGTCAGACGCGGTTCGAACATCGGTATTCTGTCCAGTCAGAAGAGGATGAAGCCCATCCCGACAGGAATTATCGAGCCGCTAGCCGAGTGCGTCAAGCGCCGCCGCCTACCAAATGAGCGGTGCGGGTGTGCCCGGCTGCGCTACAATCTCCACCCGCCATGGTCCCACGATCTGTTTCACCAGCTTGGGACCAATCACCGTTTCTGGCGGGTCTGAACATAGGATTCTCCCGAGGGCTCGGGACTGAAGGAGCTGAACATGACACACTCAATCGCTTTCGCTGCCCTGGTTGCCCTCCTCGCGACCATCACACCGGTCGTGTCGGCGGAAACCCTCCGCTACGTCCCCAAAAAGTCAGAGTTGAAATATGTCTTCGCCACGGCTGATCCGGTCTTGCGGGTTCGGCCGGGCGACATCGTGGAAACCGAGGCGGCCGATCAATTTGAAAACGTCAAGGATCCCAAGAGCGGATGGGAACCGCTCCGCCCCAATCCCCAAACTGGTCCCTTCTACGTGGAGGGCGCCGAACCGGGTGACGCTCTGGCAGTGACCATTCTGGATCTTGAAGTCTCAAGCGATGTGGGTGTCGGCGGAATCTTTCCCGGCTTCGGCATTCTGACCAGTTCCAAGTACACGCCCATGCTTGGCCCGAGCGCGCCAGCTCGCTACTGGCTTTATCCCATTGACAAAGAGAAGGGTGTGGCCGAGTTTCGCGCGAAGGATTCCGACTTCACGGTCAAGATTCCGCTCGCGCCCTTCCTGGGCTGCCTGGGGGTGGCGCCCGCCGATGGGGAAGCACGAAGCACGATCACCCCGGGCGAGTGGGGCGGCAATATGGATGCTCCGCCTGTCCGCAAGGGCACGACCGTCTATCTGCCCGTCAACGTAAAAGGCGCTCTGCTCTATCTCGGCGATGGGCACGCCGCGCAGGGCGAGGGGGAAATCGCCGGCACGGCCATCGAAGTCGGCATGAAAGTCAAAATCCAGGTGGACGTCATCAAAGGCCAGAAGCTAGCCTGGCCGCGCATGGAAGATGCCGATTATTTGATGGCGGTGGGCAGCTATCGCCCGCTCGAGGATGCTCTGCGCATCGCCTACACGGAGCTGATTGCCTGGCTCCACCGCGAATACGGCCTTTCCGAATTGGACGCTTATGAGCTTCTTTCGAAAGTCAGCGTCACCGACGTCGCTGAAGTGGTGGACCCGAATTACACCGTCATTGCCAAGATTCCGAAAAAGTTTTTGCCGCCGAAGACAAAAGGCCCCCGGTAAACCCGGAAGTTGGTAGGTCGGCTCATCCACAGCAGTTGCGCAACATTCATGGGCTTCCATCCTCTGTTCAGGCAAACTTGAGGGCTGTAGAGAGCGTTCGTGAAAGCCACGCCGTACCCCGCTGATTCCGCCCCTCCGGGGCTCCCACTGCGAGCTATTCCAAAACTACATGGTTTTGGTCAAAGTGCAGGGCACTGTTCCGTCAGGCGCAGTGGTTAGTGCAAACCATCGGCCTGCGCCTGCAACGCTCCTCGACCGGTGGCTCCGCCGGAAACCTTATCGCCGCGCTCAGTGTGGCAACGCCTGACGACCTGGGCAGCACGGGGCACTGGCGAGCATCCCCGGCGACTTTGTTGTGGTGGGGCGGATGCCGGAGCGCGTGCCGCGCTGCTGTCTGGTCTGCTGTTGTCTCTCTGAACGGCCTAGTTGCCCTTGGCCGCCTGGGCCGCTTTGACCTCGACTGCGACCACGTGCAGGTTGCCCGCCAGCAGTTCCCAGGAGTGCTCAACAGGCTTGTCCCTCCACAGGACGGTACCGGGCCGGAAGTCTACGATCTGTGTCTGCCCCTCAGGTGTTTTCAACTTCACCCGGGCGGAGCCGATGCTGACGAGGACCAGCGGCGGGTGCGTGTGCATGGGACTCTTCCATCCCGGTGCCGCGCGGGCTTCCAGTACGCGGATGTGGTCATTCTCCAGCACGACCTGGTGGACGTCGGGATCGACGATGGTGGAATCCTTGGATTTTTGGGCCACGGCGGTAGCCAACCCTGCACCCAGACAAAACGCGAGCAACACGGCAAGCTTCCTCTGCATTCCTCCCTCCTTGTGCAGTCGGAAATTCGAATTTTTCTCTTGGAACAGCCCTTCGCTGACATCTTAGGCAGCTGTCCAGGATAAGTCAACGCGGATGGCTAGTTCTTCCTCTAGTCGGTGGGAATACTTGTATCGCGGTGTGCCGTAACGCTTTCCTTCCGGCGCACCGAAAGGTCATGATTTTGACATGGGCTGACGGCAGCAGTTGGGTGGGCTTGAATGGGAGGTGCCGTTCCACCCCCGCTGTGTCGAAGGCAAGCCGAACCGTAACCTCGGGGGAATAGGGGACTCAAATCACTTCAGAAAATCCACTAGATTTTTTGCGTTCTCGCTTAGTCTTCGACCTTAATCTTGATCTTGGCGCGGAGGAATTTAACCGAAACCCTGGTGTGCTCGGCCAGCTCCTCGACGATGTCGTCAAGATCGTCGCCCTTCAGGGTCAGCCGCTCAATACGCCGGGGCCAGCGAATCTTGATTTTGGCCTTGTGATCGTGGAACCGCACCTCGATCCTTTGAGGATGCTCGAACTCGTATTCGTCTTCGTCATCATCATCGTCGTCGTGGTGGTGGCGCCGCCTCACCGCCGAACGGACATCGCCTTCGCGATAGGTGACACGCTGGAGTTGCGCGAGTTCTTCGGGGCTTATGACGACCGAAGTTACATGAAACGTCAGCAGCGTTTCCGACGGGAGAACGATTTCACGCTTCCCGGTCAGATAGGCGCCCACGGCACCTGCAGCCCCACCTGCTGCCGCGCCAATCGCCGCTCCTTTGCCCCCGCCTGCCACGCCTCCAATCGCGGCGCCAGTGCCCGCAGCACCGCCGATAATCAGGATGTTGCGCGTGGCATGCGAGCCAGCCTTGATGGTCAAATCGCCTGTCTCCAAGGGAATCTGCCTCGAGGGCGCCTGGACGGTATTGAGGCTCAACGTAATCAACGCCGGGCTCTTTAGCCGGCCTGAGCTAACCGCCTCGCGCACTTGGCCGGTGACACGCGTGTCTTTTTCCGCCACGATGCGGTCGTTGACGACAAGGGGTCTGGCCAACGTGGCCGTGAAGGTATCGCCGGGCTGGCTGCTTCCAGTACTAAGGGTGTCAACCAGCCGAACCGTAACCGTGGCACGCGTTTGCGCGGCCGCGCTCAACGGCAGGCCCAGCACCAGGGCGAGCAATGCAAAGCAAGTTCTCGGCACGCGAATTCCCATCGCTCTCTCTTTCCGGGCTGGGTTCTAGGCCGGGTATCTTATACGGTCTTAGATGCATCTTACCATGACAACGGCTATTCCCAACCCAGCCAAATGGCTGTCTCCCCCTAGCTGGAGGCGACGATGCATTTTGCCTATCCCTCCACCAGGGGGCTGGTGTTCTCGGTCTGGCTTGGGTATTCGGCACTCGCGGTGGCCTTGCCGCCCGAAGTTCAGGCGGCCAGCACAGCGGAAGAAGTCGCGCCCCGGCTGTTGACTGTTGAAGAGGGTCTGGCGATTGTCAACGCCTCAGGGCAACATCGGCAGCAGGTGACCGACCAGCCCGATTGCTCTCACCTTGTCCACCAGGTTTACCGATTTGCGGGCCTCCCCTACCCCTATGCCCCCTCGTTCGACCTTTACGCCGGAATTGAAAGTTTTGCGCGTCTCAAAACGCCGCAACCGGGCGATTTGATTGTTTGGCCCGGCCACGTCGGCATCGTGGTGGACCCTGTTGACCGCTCCTTTTACAGTTCAGTCCGTTCGGGCCTCCGCACCGAATTCTACAACTCGCCCTACTGGCTGGGGCGTGGGCCAGCACGCTTCTATCGCTATGTCACAGGCAGGGCAGGCAGGCTCGCCCTGGCCGTGGCCCGACCCGCCCGTCCAGCCCTCGAGACACCGGTACAAATCATTACCGTGCCGGTTGTCGAGGAAGAACGCGGAGCCCCGTCCGCCGCCAAGACAGCTCCCGCGAACACCTTTCCCGAATCAGCAGCCACAGTTATTGCCAAGCCCATCTCCACCGCTGCCCGCCAGACTTTTGAGATTCCTCCCAGTATCCTGATCGTGACTCGCCGGGCGCAACCGAGACCGGAGGAAATCGCCGCAGCCATTTCCGAATTGAGCAACGCCGCTGGGAACGTCCTTCGTACCGATGACCCCTTGAAACTATCCCATCCCGTGGTCATTTTCGATCAGCTCCGCGTCGAGCGCGTGGAAGTGAAAGGCGAGCGCGGCTGGGCCCACGTTCGGGTTGATTCCAGGGTGGTCATTGCCGGCAAGCGGATCAACGTGAAGCGGCGTCGCGAAAAGCGCCGTTGGGAGCTACGCCGCACGGGGTCTGACTGGTTGGCCTTCACGCCGCTGGAGCGCGTCTATGTGCCGAAGGATGTTGCCGTGCCGGTGCTTGCCACCCAGCTCGCGCTCCTGACGCGCAACGATGTTAGTGTCTCCGACCGGGCCACGCTCATCCCACAACAGGCTCAACTGGCGCGCCTTCTCAGCGCCCTGCTCGAGAAAAAATAGTAACTTGATACACCCAGGCTCGAGAGGCCAGAAGCTGGCCTGGCCGCACATGGAAGATGCCGACTACCTGATGGCGGTGGGCAGTTATCGCCCGCTCGAAGATGCCCTGCGCATCGCCTACACGGAACTGATTGCCTGGCTCCACCGCGATTACGGCCTATCTGAAATGGACGCTTACGAACTTCTTTCCAAAGTGAGCGTCACGGACGTGACCGAGGTGGTGGACCCCAATTACACCGTGATTGCCAAGATTCCGAAAAAGTTCTTGCCACCGAAGGCAAGAGGCGCTCGATAAACTGGGAAGTCGCTAGCTTGGACGACGCGTCTTCTGCGTACCCTTGGAGAACTAGAGGTGTGAAAAGGGTCCTCGAAATCGAGGCCGTAACTCACTGATTGCGGGCATGCCTGGCTTCCGCGGCGAGATGTGTCAAAACCACATCCTTATAGCAACCCGGTCAACGCCCAGGCAGTTTGAAATCGGCGCAGGAGAATAGAGAGGGAACGAGAGACATTTCGCGCGGCTTGAACTTGAGCGCCAGCACCCAGTCCGATCTGGGGCGAATGGGAGGCGGGCGCGCGAGAACCGGGTACGGGTGAGCGTGCCGAAAGCACGGATGATTCGCGGCGAACAAGTGTAGGATAGCGTCGGAGATTAACATGGCCAGGAAGACCAAGTTGAGGTGGCGGCTCGCCTCTCTGCGTCCCATGCGAAAACTCTGCTGTGCGATCGCGATTGTTCTCTTCATTGGCCTACAGGCCTTCGCGCAGTCGGCCTCGCCCGCGCCTGGTGACGTTGAGCGCCGGGTCGAGGCCATCCTCAGCCAAATGACGCTCGAAGAAAAGATTGACATGCTCGGAGGCGTTGACGGTTTTTTTATCCGCGCCCTGCCGCGACTTGGGTTGCCCCGTCTGAAGATGGCCGATGGCCCGATCGGCGTCCGTAATTTCGGACCTGCCACCACCATGGCAGGCGGAATTGCTTTGGCTGCCATGTGGAATCCTGCGCTGGCCGAGCGTGTGGGCAAGGAAATCGGGAGGGACGCAAAGGCCAAAGGCGTGCACTTTCTGCTGGGGCCGGGCGTGAACATCTATCGCGCGCCGAGGAATGGACGAAATTTCGAATACTTTGGCGAAGATCCGTTCCTCGCCTCGCGCATCGCGGTGGGGTATATCAAAGGCGTGCAGAGCCAGGGCGTCAGCGCGACGATCAAGCACTTCATGGGAAACAATTCGGAGTTCGACCGCCACAACACGGACTCGGTCATTGATGAGCGCACCATGCGCGAGATTTATCTCCCCGTGTTCGAGGCGGCGGTCAAGGAAGCGCACGTCGGCGCCGTCATGGACTCGTACAACCTGACCAACGGCGCCCATATGACGCAGAACGAGTTTCTCAATGCGGACGTCCTCAAAAGGGAATGGGGCTTTGACGGCATCCTCATGTCCGACTGGGTCGCGACGTACGATGGTGTCGCGGCGGCGAACGGCGGCCTGGACCTGGAGATGCCCTCTGGCGCCTTCATGAACCGGCAGACGCTCCTCCCTGCGATCCAGGAGGGTAAAGTTTCCATCGCGACGATTGATGACAAGGTGCGACGCATCCTCCGCAAGGCGGTACAGTTTGGCTGGCTCGACCACGACCAGACCGATCTTTCCATCCCGCGCTACAACCAGGAAGGCCGCCAGGTAGCGCTGCAGTCAGCCCGCGAAAGCATGGTGCTGCTGAAGAATGAGGGCAACCTGCTGCCGCTCGGCAAGGAGCGGATCAAATCCATTGCCATCATCGGTCCCGGCGCCTATCCCGCGGTGCCGGTGGGAGGAGGCAGCGCCCAGGTGCTGCCGTTCGGAGCGGTCAGCTTGCTGGAAGGCATCAGCAACTACCTCGGGACTGCCGCGCCGGCGTACTACCGCCGCGGCGTGCTGAGCTTGAGTGAGATGGCTGAGGCGACGAATTTTTCGACTGCGGCGTCGAACGGCCAACCGGGCCTCCAGGCGGAATACTTCAACAACATGGAGCTGCAAGGGGCGCCGGTCCTCATCCGCACCGAACAGCACGTCAACTTCGGGATGCGGTCTCGCCTGGTCTTTCCGGAGCAATCGCTTGCGGCACGGTGGACAGGCTATTACGTCCCACAGCGCCCGGGTTCGTACGATGTTTTTGTGGGATCAACGGGAGAAGATGGCGGCTCCTATCGTCTTTACGTGGATGACAAACTCGTCTTGGACAACTGGAAGTCCGCGACGGCGCTCGTGAACTACACCAGCCTTTCGCTCGAGGCGACGCCGCACAAGGTCGTGCTGGAGCACCGCGGGCGGTCGAAGTGGGTCGAGCCGCGGCTGAGTCTGGGAATCGTGCGCCATGACGGCGTTGTGGATCCCGAAGCTAAGACGCTCGCCGCGAAGGCGGAAGCACTGGTGCTCGCGGTGGGTTTTGATCCGGAGAGCGAGAGCGAAGGCAGCGACCGCACCTTCCGCTTGCCTCCCGGACAGGAGCAGTTCATCCAGGAAATGGCCGCGGCAAATAGGAACACGATCGTTGTGGTCACCTCGGGCGGGGCAGTGGACATGAGTTCATGGCTCGATCGCGTCCCGGCAGTGTTGCAGGCTTGGTATCCGGGCCAGGAGGGCGGCACAGCGCTGGCGGAAGTTCTGTTCGGCGATGTCAATCCTTCGGGGCGCCTCCCTGTTACCTTCGAACGCCACGAGGAAGACAATCCCACTCACGACAGCTACTACCCCGAGGACGACGGGAAGCGGGTCGTTTACAAAGAAGGGATCTTCGTTGGCTATCGCGGCTACGAACGCAGCGGGAAGATGCCGCTGTTTCCTTTTGGATACGGACTGTCCTACACCACGTTTGCCTATCGTAATCTGTCGGTCGCGTCCGAAGGCAACTTCAGTGTGTCGTTCGATGTGACCAACACCGGGAAACGCGAAGGCGCCGAAGTGGCGCAGTTGTACGTGGGAGACAAGCACGCCAAGTTGCCCCGGCCTGCGAAGGAACTGAAAGGCTTTGTAAAGGTGAATCTACGCCCCGGAGAAACGCGGCGAGTCACCGTGACCCTCGATCGCCGGGCGTTGTCTTATTACGATGTGAACTCGAAGCAGTGGCGCGCCGAGCCAGGCGAATTCGAGGTGCTCGTTGGGCGCTCCGCCGAACAGATTGAACTTAGAGGCAAGCTCACGCTGGCGGGACTGGCGGCGATGGCAGCCACGGGTGGGCCCTAAGAGCTGGGGCAGCGCGTCTGCCCTGCCGCTCCGGCAGGATGGCGAGCCCAGTGCTCT
>DATBWB010000030.1 GCA_036514995.1 Candidatus Acidiferrales bacterium | reverse complement strand
CCCTAAGAGAGTGTTTCTTAAATCGTAAAATGCAGCCTGTCACCCTGAGCAACGCGAAGGGTCTCTACCCCAATCAGGCGCAAAACACGATTAGCCGGAGATGCTTCGCTTCGCTCAGCATGACAGTTCAAGGTTGCTGACCATTTAAGAAACAGTCTCTAAGAAGAAACCTCTCACCAGGGCGATGAACTGATCGAATTGTTCGCGGTGAATGAGATGACCGGTGTTCACGAACCGGACGATCTTGAGATTGGATTGGTCAGACCGCTCCTCCTGAAGAGACTGCGGCATGCCTGGCTGCGGAAAGAACGAACTCTTCATCATCAAAACAGGACACGTGACGCGGCGAAGAGCCTGGGCGGCCTCGCTCACTCTCTCACCCAAGGTCCCCCACAGCGTCGCGCCGAGCCGGACCAGCCCCGGGTCGAGGCGGGCGCAGTTTTCGACCCAGGTGACATACTCTTCTTCCGGCGGAACAGGCGCTCCGGGCGGCAGCTGCGACAGAGCCGATACCATGCGGTCCTCATGCGCTTGTGACTTCAATGGCTCCAACCACGCGATGTAAGCGCTCAACCACGCCCGGTATCCCGCGGATTGGGTGAAATCGGCGCTCGGACTGTCCGTATCCCCCGCTCCTTCCACGATCAGAGAGTGAACCAGGTCTGAGTAAGCGTCCGTCAGGTGAATGCCCGTCGTCCCGCCCTGTGAGAAGCCGAGCACGCGCGGCTTGCCCAGGCCGAGGGCGCGGATCGCCCCGGCGGCGTCTTCGGTGAGCAAGGCCTGTGAAAAGCCGGCGGCAATACCCTCCGAACGACCGTGGCCTCGGGCGTCCACCAGGATGACATCGTAGTCTTGCTCCAGAGCGCGGGCGGTGCGCAGCCACGAGAGCGCGCCCTCCAGGAAGCCGTGAAGAAGCACCACGGGCGGCCTGTCCCGGCCTGTGCGATAGTAGTGGTGACGAATGCCATTGGCCACGACATCGCCTTCCGACCAGTGGGATGGAATAATCTCTTCTATTCTCCGGTAGCGCTTAACCACCTGTGTTGCTGGATAGGAAGAGGATGGGTTCATTCAATGATCCCGACTTTGCTGAACTCCGGCAGGCCGCCCCAGTATATCCCCCAACCCAGAAAGAACAACGTGGCCGCCAGATAGGCGACGAAGAAAAAGGCCAGGATGGGTTGCTGGCGCAGCTTCTGGCGCCCCCAGATGAGCGTAAAAGCGACAACCAGCGCCGCAAACGGAACGCCCAAGGGCGTGGTGGCGGCTTCGACGACGGTGATGAAGTAATTGAAGCCGTGGATGATCCCGCCCGCGATTTCAAATCCCAACCCGGAGCGCTCACCCGTAAAGGGATTCTTCCACTGGCGGTAGATCAGGAGCGCCGACAGCCCGACGAGGCCAATGTGCCACAGATAATGACTGAGCACTTCATCCAGGAAATGGGTCAGTGCCTCAACATCGGCGCCAACCAGCGCTTTCGTCAAGTGGCCGATCGCGTTAGCGGCCAGATGCATGCCCTGGCCCTCCACCCACAAGGCCGCCAGTCCGAGAAAAGCCATCATCTCGCCCTGGCTGAACGGCCGCTCACGCCTCACTTGAAAAAGCAGCCAGTAGAGAGGCACGAGGATCAGCGGCGTCAAGAGATCAACCACATCCCCGTATTTCATGAGCGGGTAAAGGCCGAACTGCTGGCTGAGGAAAGCCGGGGAGACAATGAAAACAGCGAAGAGGATGGCAAAGATCAGCGTCAGACGGGCGGTGCGTTGCATTTTGATTCCCTGACAGGGTCAAGCTTCTCGCCGCAAGGGGACAAGGCATATTCTCCGCCGGAGCAGGACGGACGCGATGGTTGTGATAATAAAGATTCTCTTCAGGTCTATTTTCCCCATTTTCGTCTTTTTGTATCAACGCACCAGCGGAAAGGTCGGCGGCAGCATGCAGGGGCTCCGGGTGCTCCTCCCGACCACCACCGGACGCAAGACCGGCAAAAAGCGGATCACGCCGCTAGGGTACTTTGAGCACGACGGCGGCTACGCCATTATCTGTCCGTAGTCAGCACATTTTGCACAAAACTATAAGGTTGGCCGACCGATGAACTGTAGTCAGCACATCCTGCACACCGACCGATGGGCATGTAAACGGGCAAAGGGCTTCAAGACTGGCACTACCGGTTCGTCGAGCGGATAAGGGAAAACTTTGAGCGTTTGCCAGGCGGCTTCGGCTTCGGCCTGATAGTAGACGGTCAAAGTTTGCTTGGCCGTGTTCAAGGTCAACCACACGTATTTGGCGTGATAGCGTTTCCCAACCCGAAACGTTTCCTGGAGGAACTTGACGCCGCCCTGCGCTGACACACACCGGATCGCATGCACCCGCCCGCGGCAGATCGGCAAATCTTCGGGGATACGTTCGGCCAACCGTTGCGGCAAGCGATGGAGCCGATGCCCCTTCCGCAACTGCTGTGGGGTGTTGGCCTGACGTGGGGCCGCATAATCGGTATCGTACCAAGCCAAGAAACGCTGATAGACAGGCGGGATACGTCCCCGCGAGGTAAAGCGATGCTTGGCCCAGCATTGATGCGCCCAGAAATTGTTGAAGGTCTCGACCACCCAGTTGTAGTCGGCCTCGTATTCGGGAGTGAAGAGGACCTCGCTGCCAATATAGAGACACAACCGCACCGTGGGGCTCAGGCGATGCGGCTGGCGACCACCGCTGAAGGCGCTTTCGTTGTCGAATTGGGCCAGATCAGGCAAACCCATTTTTTGCCATGTTTTCAGCAGGTGTTCGCGGGCAGCCGTGGCTCGTTTGTGCGGCTGAGGTGTGGCTGACGCCGTATTGGTACAGTGATCGACCGTGGTAAAGGTCTGCACCACCTCCCCGCCGGTCAACCAGCGAGTCACAATGTCGGTCGCTTGCACCGCATTGGGGTAGGTGGCCAGCGGATGCGGACGATAGCTCCGTGCTTCGGCGGGCTGGGGCTGGGTCAAGCCACGCCGCTGTAAGATCCGTTGGATGGTGCTCAAACTCGGACACGGCTTGACCCGACGTTTCTCCAACTCGCGGCGGATCGTGCGGGCACCCACCGGAGCATACCGCAAGCGTGCGTTCCGTTGGCGAGCCAGGGTTTGCCGGAGTCGGACAATGCGATAAGTCGTTTGGCGTGAAATCTGATTGGGCTGGTGGCGCGGCGCGCGCGACGCTGACCGAAGGCGGCTATGGGGATGTTGACGTTGGTAGGCCACCCAATAGTAGACCCACCGACGACTGCGGTGAAATGCGGTGGCAATACTGGGGGCAGTGTGACCGGCGCGGAACATTTTCACAGCCTCGTGACGCTGTTGCGCCTCAGCTTCAGTGGCTTTCGTGTTGGGCGGCATGATGGATCTCCTTTCGGGAGATCATCATGCCAACTGTGCAAGATGTGCTGACTACACTTCATCGGTCGGTGTGCAGGATGTCCTGAATACACCTGCTTGTGCAAAATGTGCTGACTACGGACA
>DATBWB010000029.1 GCA_036514995.1 Candidatus Acidiferrales bacterium | reverse complement strand
AAACTGCGTTTTATCCCACTTCGGGCGGCCAGCCCAACGACCTCGGGACGATCGGAGGCGTCGCGCTCCGTGACGTTCAAATCAACGAGAGGGGCGAGGTCGCCCACATCGTCGTTGGAGAAGCGGCAAGCTTGTCCCGAGTTTTCTCGACAGGAACGGCCGTTCATTGCATAGTGGACTGGGCGCGGCGCTTTGACCACATGCAGCAGCATACCGGCCAGCACGTGCTCTCAGCGGCCTTTGTTCGCCTCTTCCGGTTTGAGACTGTCAGCTTTCATCTCGGAACAGAGATCTCGACGATTGATCTGGCGGCTCCCTCGGTTGTGCCTCGACATCTTGCCGAGGCGGAAGAGCTTTCCAACCGCACGGTGATTGAGAACCGCCCCGTCCACGCCCGCTTTCGTGACGCCGAGACGCTTGACGAAGAGATGCTGCGCCGCCCCGATGTATCGGGGCGCCGCGCGGTGGAGCGTAAGGGCGAGCTGCGGCTGATTGAGATTGAGGATTTCGACCTTTGCCCATGCGGCGGCACGCACGTGGCGCGCACCGGCGAGATTGGGCCTATCTTCGTACGAAAGGTCGAGAAGCTCAAAGGGAACTGGCGGGTGGAATTTGTCTGCGGCTGGCGCGCCATTCGGCTTGCCAAGGCGGATTTTTCGACCCTCACCGAGGCGGCCAGAATGTTTTCCTGCGCTCTCGAGGAAGTTCCCGGCCTTGTCCGGAAGCAATTCGAAGAGCGCAAACAGGTGGAACAAGACCGCGGCCAACTTCTGGCGCGCCTGGCTGAATGCGAGGCTCGAGAACTGCTCGCCCCGTACCATCACGGTGCGGGGCTTGCCGCAGCGACGGTCGAGGGCGGGTGCCGGCTCGTTGTCAAGGTCTTCGATGCGGCCGATGCGAACTATTTGCGACAGCTTGCCACGCGGCTGATTGCTGAAGAGAGCGTGGTCGTGCTTTTTGCCAACCGGGCCCCGAACCTTTATGGTTCGGGGCAGACCACGCCGGCTGCCGTCATCTTCGCCCAGTCCGCCAATCTTCCCGGTGACATGGGCTCGCTCCTCCGTGCCGTCTTGGAGGAGTTTGGCGGCAAGGGTGGCGGGTCGAAACAATTCGCGCAGGGAAGCGTGCCGGATCCGTCGGCGCTCGATGGAATTCTCCGTCAGGCTCTCGAGCGCCTGCGCTCCTGACGAGGAAACGCTGCCGCCGCTCGACGTGAACCCACTGAAGCCTTGCCCTGAAGTAAATCCTTGCCGTGGCGGGCTGTCTTGGAGGCCGAGGGCGGCCTATGTTAGGATGAGGCCCGTGGGCGGCTAGCTCAGTTGGGAGAGCGCCGCGTTCGCAACGCGGAGGCCGTGGGTTCGAATCCCATGCCGTCCACCAGCCCAAAAGAGCGAAAATCGAAATTCGAAAAGCGAAAATCGGGTCGCAGCGATCTGCGGAGGCCGTGGGTTCCCTTCGACTCGTCCGGCACGGCGGACTCGCTCAGGGTAAACTCCTCCCATGCCGTCCACCAATTTCAAGACTCAAGACCTAAGACCTGCCACCTGTCACCTGACGTTCTAGCGGCTTTCTGACCGGCTGCGTTCGTAGGTGTTTTGCCAGAACTCGGTGCTGGCGAGGCACTCGGCCCCCACTGCTCTCCGGCCACTCGCGTCGGGATTTCCGACCCAAATAATTCGAAAAACCATCAGGTGTTCTGACACAGAAGGCGAAGTAGAGGGATCGCGCATCCGAATGTGCAACTCCTTGCCAACCTTGACCGGCCGGTTCAGAAGAATCCGACCGCCGTCGCGGGAGATTTCCAGCGTGGCCGTCTTTTCGACAAAAAAATTATGCTCGGCATCGTAGCCGGAGACCTCAACGGGGAAAGAAGCGATCAGGCGCTCGGAGCGACGCCGCTCGATTTGAGCTGCCGCGGGACTCGCGCGACTGGAATGGTTCTTTGTGCCCATGGTTCGTACCTTGCTGTAGCTTCCTGGCGGGTCGGGAGGGTGGCCCGGGGGCAAACGCTTCTCTTCACGGCTCAAGCAATCCATGCGCCAATCCCTATGCGGGCGAGGACAACGCTAAGTGCTTCAAACGCTGGGGAATCGAGCGAATCTCCGCCTGCCATGGGAGGCAATTTGGAACCCTATTCCAAAGTGAGATTCTGATTCGGGATTGGAACGAGTAGCGGGATGAGTCCCGATATAGCAGCGACGCGTTTTTAGCGCGTCATGCCTGTCGGCCTGAAGGCCGATACTGCCTTATCAAGCTAGCGTCGGATCCGCGGCTGGGAAAGGCGTTCGGCGAGCACTCGCTTGGCCTTGTCGTTGAGCTCACGCGCCAGGGGAATGGAGGTAATCGCTTTTTGGACCTGCACGTCGCCCTCGAGCTCGACTCGGAAGGCTTCATTGGCGCCATAGATGGACAGAAACAACTCCCTCTTGATCTTGCGCTTGATCCAGTCGAGGTTTTCCGTGATATCCGGCTCGGTGAAGGACACTTTCTGCTGATCGAGAAACTTGCGGAAATCCTGCAGCACCTCATCGTTGGCCTGGAAGTCGCGGGCGATGTCAGGGTGTTCGGCCAGGTAATGCTTGGCAAAGCCGCCCACGCCCATTTCGAGGGGATAGACGACATCGCGGCGGAGCAAGAGTTGCTGGAAGCGATTCAATTCCGGTGTGGGCACCGTCACATCGGGAGTGATGCCGCCGCCGCCAAAGACCTCCCGGCCGGCATCGGTTTGTTTCACCTCCGCCTCTTTGGTGCGGTTTCCCTTTGGGCCGTAATAATACTCGTAGAGCGAAACGTGGGCATAGTCTCGCTGAATCAGGCGTCCGGAGGGCGTGTAATACTTGGCGGTGGTGAGCGCCAGGCCGGCATCCTCATCGAGCGGGTAGATGGTCTGCACCAGACCCTTGCCGAAACTGGTTTCGCCGAGCACCAGACCCCGGTCGTGATCTTGCAGGGCGCCGGCCACGATCTCGGCAGCGCTGGCCGAATAATGATTGATCAGGACGATGACCGGCACGTCCAAGCCGCCGCTGCCACGAGTGGCATAGTAGGGCTTCTCGGCTCCCCGGCCACGATGGGAAACAATAATTTGGTTCTTTTGCAGAAACATGTCGGCGACGGCCACGCCTGCGCTCAGCAGCCCGCCCGTGTTGTTCCGGAGATCGAGAATCAGCCCCTGAAGATTGCGGGCGTTCAATTTGACGAGGGCTTCGGCCAGTTCTTTGTCGGTAACTTCGTTGAAACTGGTCAGCCGAATGTAGCCGATCCCCGGCCTTACCAGCAGGTATTGATCCACGCCGTGGCGGGGGATTTCATCCCGCACCACGGAAACGTTGAGTGGTTCGAGAAGGCCCTCGCGGCCGAGGGTGATGGAAACCGCGGTTCCCTTGGGACCTTTCAACATGTCGGCCACCTCGGTGGTCGTCATGTTGGCGGTGGACTTGCCGTCCACCCCAAGGATGACGTCGCCCGGCCGGATGCCGGCGCGATAAGCGGGCGAGTTATAGAAGGGCGCCAGCACAACGGTCTTGCCGTCGCGCGGGGCCACCTGCATGCCGACGCCGTAGTACCGCCCGTGCTGCTCTTCGCGCAGCAATCGGAAGCTGCGCGGATCAAAAAAGGCCGAGTGGGGATCCAGCGTGCGCAGCATTCCGGGGATAGCGCCCTGGTAGAGGGCTCGCTCAGCGTCCACCGGGTCGGCGTAATTCTGCTCGACGATGGCAAACACTCGGGTAAACTGCTTGATGGCATCCTGCACGTCGGTGGCAGCGCCGGTGGCCTGGACGCGCGGGCCGTAAAGGCCGCCCAGAAGCGCGCCAAGGGCGAGCACCGACAGGGCCAGCCAGAATCCGCGGTTGCGTAAACGCATGCCTGATCCCTTTTCCTGACCTGAACTTCCAAAGCAGTATAGCACAGGCCCCCGGAGCGCCAAAGGGCGCTGATTGACACCCTTGCACCTCTTCCTTATGATGCCCTTGAGGGCTTATGGGCTCCATCGGCTTCACCGAAATGCTCTTCATCGCCCTCTTGGCCTTGCTTATCTTTGGGCCCAGGAAGCTGCCCGAGCTGGCCCGCACGATTGGGAGAACGATGGCCGAATTTCGGAGGGCTTCCGGCGACCTCCGCCATCAACTGGAAGATGAGGTGCGCACGCTGGAACAGCAAGCCCAATCCGCCTTGGACGGTGCTGAGCCCCACCCGACCGCTGCTTTGCCTGCCCCGTACCAACAAGGTGGTACGGAGCCTGCCCCGTCGGCTTCGGAGTCCGCCGCCCCGGAGATGCCCAAAACGGATGCCGAACCAAACACGCCTGCCTGACAACGAAGAAAGTTCCTCGAAGATGTCTTTTTTTGAGCATCTCGAGGAATTGCGTCGGCACATTCTCTATTCAGTCGGCGCGCTGGCGGTGGGCGCCGGGGTCGGGCTTTATTACGCTAACCGGATTTATCAGTGGCTTGCCGTGCCGATGCTCGAAGCTTTGAGAAAAGAAAAAATGGCCGTTCAGCTCGTCTTTACCGATCCGGCTGGCCCTGTCAAACTCTACATCACGGTCGGGCTGTACGCTGGCGCCGTCATCGCGCTGCCCTTCATCCTCTGGCAGCTTTGGCAATTCGTCGCTCCGGGGCTTTACAAACATGAGCGCCGCGTCGTCGTGCCCTTTGTCTTCTTCTCGACCGTGTTGTTCCTCGCCGGCGCCATCTTTGCCTTTCTGGTTCTCCTGCCCTATACGCTGCGCTTCCTGGTGGTCATCGGCCAACCCTTCCAACCGATGATTTCCATAAACGCTTACTACGACCTGGCGATCATCATTTTGTTCGGCACCGGGCTCATCTTTGAGTTGCCCATCGTAATCTTTTTCTTGTCCCTCATCGGGGTTGTCACGCCTGGCTTTCTCTGGCGCAATTTTCGTTACGCGGTGTTGGTCATTGCACTGGCCGCCGCCGCGGTCACCCCGACCACCGATATCTTTACGATGTGCCTGTTCATGGTCCCGATGATGCTCCTTTACCTGGTTAGCATCGGCGTTTCCTATTTTGTCGTGCGGCGAAAGCGCCGGGCGGCCCCGCCGCGGCGGGCTGCGGAGCCGGCCAAGTGACCTCCCGGCCGTCTCTCCTCGCCTTATGCTTGTTTCTTTCCTGTCTGGGCCTCAGCCAGTCTTGCCTGGCAGAGGCGAAACCCCCGCCCGCGCGCTTTGACGCTGGGCGCGCGTTTCACCACGTCGCCAACCTGGTGGCCATCGGGCCACGGCCTTCCGGTTCGCCGGGCATCGCGCGGGCCCAGGGCTACATCGAGCAGACGCTCGGGAGCTTGGGCGTCGCATTCGAGGAGCATACCTTCACAGCGGATACGCCGGTCGGCCCGCTTGCCATGATGAACATTATCGCCAAGATTCCCGGCGAGTTGCCTGGTGTCGTTTTGCTCGCAACGCACTACGACACCAAGCGGCTGCCTGATTTTGTGGGCGCGAACGACGGCGGATCTTCCACCGGGTTAATGCTCGAACTGGCCAGGGTTCTGGCTGCTTCCCGGCCAAGATTCACCGTCTGGATCGCGTTCCTGGACGGCGAAGAAGCCATCGTCGAATACGGGCCGAACGACGGCTTTCATGGCAGCCGGCACCTGGCGGCAAAGATGCAAGCTTCGGGCGAGCTCAAGAGGGTGCGCGCCATGATCCTGGCCGACCTGATCGGCGACGCTGACCTGGACATCCGCCGGGAGATGAATTCCTCGCCCGCGCTGGTCCATCTGATTTGGAAAACGGCCCGCGAATTGGGCTATCAGAAGCACTTTCTGCCCGAACGGGTTTCGATCCTCGATGACCACGTGGCCTTTGTTCAGCGCGGCGTCCAGGCGGCAGATCTGATTGATCTGAACTACGGCCCGGGCAACAGCTATTGGCACACGCCCCAGGATACGCTGGACAAGATCAGCCCCAGGAGCTTGGGCGTCGTCGGGAGGGTGATCCTCGCCACGTTGAAGAGGCTGGCTCCCTAGTCTCGTGAGTCAGATGTTCGCTGCATAAACCGGACCGTTATGAAGTGCGGCGGCTTGCCGCCGATTTCCTGGAGAAGATGTTTGCTTCTGCTCCAACCCATAGAAGGCATAGAAGCAAGCCTCCACCCGAGAAGGCGGGAGCAAGCTCCCGCACTCCGCACGCACGGGTTGGTCACCTTGGAATTATTGAACGAAGTTCTGAGACAGGACACTACAAGCCATCTCATAAATAGGTGTACGCCCTTTGAAGGAGAGGACTTGCTTGGCCAGGCTTGGGAAAAGCCGCAAATTCGAGGGTTTTCTGGAGGGCCGCAATGTTGTTCTTCTCCGCTGCGTCATTTCACCTATTTATGAGATGAGTTCTAGAGAAATCTTGTCGGCTGGCCCCTGCGCACCAGGGAATGTTTGGCGAAGCGGTCGTCATGATAGGGAAAGTCCGACCGGTAGTGGGCGCCGCGGCTCTCTTCGCGGGCGAGGGCCGAGCAGGCAATGACCTTGGCCACTGTCCACATGTTCAGCAGCTCGTACTCCTGCCGGCTAGCTTTTTCCGGCGGCGAGATCGGCATGGCCTCGAGCTGCTCGATGGCTCGCCGGAGCTCATTGCCCGAACGGATGATTCCCACCTCGCGCCACATGATGTTTTGGATCTCCCGCCCGCGCTTGTGAACCGCTTCGTTCCTGGGCGGATTCTTGCCGCGCAGGGGAGCCATTGGGCCCTCGCATCGGCCGTGGTTGGCGTGGCCGGTGGGATTGCTCGCCCCGATTCTATCGGGGCGAGCGGCCGCGGCGGCCCGGGGACGCGTGGCACCCTTTAGGTCCGCCAGCATCGTCCGCCCGGCTTGAGCGCCGAAGACAATGCCTTCCAGCAGTGAGTTGCTGGCCAAGCGATTGGCCCCGTGCACGCCGGTGCAGGCTGCCTCGCCTGCGGCATAGAGTCCAGGCAGGGTGGCGCGGCAGAAAAGGTCGGTGCGCACGCCTCCCATCGCGTAATGGGCTGCTGGATGAACCGGGATCAAGTCCGTGCTAATGTCCAGGTTGTGCTTCAAGCAAGTCTCGTAGATGCGCGGAAAACGCTTCTTGACGTGTTCGGAGTCCAGACCCGTCATATCCAGATAGACGAAGTCGGCCGAAGTCCGCTGCATTTCGAGCAGAATGCTCCGTGCCACAATGTCGCGCGGCGCCAGATCGCCGGAGTCATGATGCTGGTGCATGAATGGCTCCAGGTCCACGTTGCACAGTTTTCCCCCCTCGCCGCGCAGCGCCTCGGAAAGCAAAAACCGCGGGGCGGCTTTGACGCGCAGCGCGGTGGGATGGAACTGGATGAATTCCATGTCGGAGAGTTCCGCCCCGGCGCGGTAAGCGATCGCCACGCCATCGCCCGTTGCCACTTCCGGGTTGGTGGTTTCCCGAAAAACCTGCCCGAGGCCTCCCGTGGCCAGGAGAACGGCCTGGGCGCGCGTTTCGAAGGGTACTCCTCGCTGCTCGTCCAAGCCGCGAATGCCCACGACCGCGCCTTTTTCCACAATCAGATCGGTGGTGAAGAAAAATGGCATCAGGCGAACAGTGGAAAGCGTCTTGACCTTGGCGAAGAGGGCGCGACTGATTTCCTGGCCGGTCGAATCGCCGTGAGCATGAAGAATGCGCGAGCGGCTGTGAGCGCCCTCCTTGGTAAAGGCCAGCTTCGTGCCCTCGCGGTCAAATTGCGTGCCCCACTCAATCAATTGATGGATGTATTGCGGTCCTTCCTCAACCAGCGTTTTCACTGCCGCCACGTGGCAAAGCCCGTCCCCGGCGTTGATGGTGTCTTGAAAGTGCAGCCCGATCTCGTCTTCATCGGAGAGAGCCACCGCGATGCCGCCCTGCGCGTAGGCGGTGGCGGATTCGGTCAATTCCGCTTTGGCGAGAACCACAACCCGGCCGGCGGAGGCGAGTTCGACGGCGGCCCGCAGGCCGGCGACTCCTGCCCCGATCACCACAAAATCGGTTTCGATGGGAGCACTTGCTTTCATGAGGAAACGACGCGCTGCGGAAACGATACTAGCGCACGCTGTCGCACGGCGCAAGCTAGCCCGTCCCGCTCTGCGGGAGGCGAGCGAGGCAATTGTGCTTTATTGATCCTCGTTCCGATGTTATAAATTTAGTTCTGCGCGCCATGTCCAGCGTCCAATCTCGCACCATTTTCGTCCGCGTCGGGCCGGATCCCTACCCCGTGCACTGCGGTTCCGGGTTGCTGGCCGATCTGGCCAAGCTTCTGCCCTTGCACCGGATGGACTACACGAGCATCTTCACGCTGAGTTCGAGAAACGTCTGGAAGCACTGGGGCGGCGCTATAGAAAAAGCGCTGCGGCGATTGCCAGGGAAGGCGCAAACCTTGCTTTTTGATGACAGCGAGGCGAAGAAGACCATCGCCACGGCGGAGAAGGTGAGCCGGGAGCTGGTACGCCGGGGTGCCGACCGCGGTTCCTTGCTCGTGGCCGCCGGCGGCGGAGTGGTGGGCGACGTGGTGGGTTACGTTGCCGCGACCTACATGCGGGGCGTGGACTACGTGCAGGTTCCGACCACGCTGGTCGCGCAAATTGACAGTGCCATCGGCGGCAAGACGGGTGTCAACGTGCCGGAAGGAAAAAACCTGATCGGCGCGTTCCACCACCCGCGCGCCGTGGTGGCGGATGCGAAAGTTCTGGCGACGCTCGACGCGCGTCAGTACCGTTCCGGTCTATATGAGGTTGTGAAATACGCCGTGATCGACGATGCGCAGCTTTTCCGTTTCCTGGAAAGCACGTTCAACCCGCTCCTGGCGCGGAAGACGGCTGCGCTCGACTACATCATCCCGGCCTGCGTGCGCATCAAGGCGCGGATTGTGGAGGCCGATGAGCGCGAACAAAATCTTCGCCGGGTACTCAACTTCGGTCACACCATCGGCCACGCCCTGGAGGCGGTCACGGGCTATGCTCGCTTCTCGCATGGCGAAGCAGTTGGCTGGGGCATGTTGGCGGCAACCGACCTGGCGCGGCGGCTCGCCAGGATGGCTGCCGAGGACGCGGCCCGGATTCGCGCTCTGATCGGGCGCCTGGGGAAATTGCCCGCTCTCAGCGGTATTTCCTCCGCGGCACTCTACCGCCAACTGTTTGCTGACAAGAAGGCGCGGGCAGGCAAACTCTGCTTTGTCCTGCCCCTTTCGATTGGCCGGGTGGAGATCGTTCCTGGCGTTCCGGAAAAAATTGTGCGCGAAACGCTGGCAAACCTGGCGCCGTGACCAAGAGCCACCCACGCCGCAAAGAAGAGCAGCCGGCCGAAGGAATGCGGCCCCGGCCGGGGGGCCGGATTCTTTCCGAGCCCGATGCCGCCGGGCACGTCCGCGAAATGTTTTCCCGGATCGCGCCGCGCTACGATCTCCTGAACCATCTCTTATCGTTTTCTCTGGACCGCGTCTGGCGATGGCGCGTGGCGCGGCGATTCGGCGAGCTGCTTTCGCGGGATGGCTCCCGGGTCGTGGACCTATGCTGCGGTACCGGCGACCTTGCTCTCGCGCTTGCCCGCCAAAGTCGTGGTGGGCTCAGCCGGGATTGCCCGGCGCAGATCTTCGCCTGCGATTTTGCTCCGCCGATGCTGGCGCTGGCAGCCGAAAAAACATGGCGGCGTGGCGCCCGCATCCACCTCGCTCACGCGGACGCGCTCGAGCTTCCTTTCCCGGACGGGCAGTTTGACCTGGCGGTGAGTGCCTTTGGCTTTCGGAATCTGGCGAATTACGAGAGGGGAGTGCGCGAAATCTTTCGCGTGCTGAAACCGGGCGGGTGGGCCGCGATCCTGGAATTTTCGCTCCCGCCGAATCGGCTTTGGCGCTCTCTCTTCGGCTTGTACTTCCGGCACATTCTTCCCCGCGTGGGCACCGCCATTTCCGGCGTTGTCGGCCCCTATCAATACTTGCCGGACTCGGTCTATGTGTTTCCGCTGCGGGAGGAACTGGTCAGACTCTTCGAGTCGGCGGGATTTGTGGAGGCGAGCTTCGAGGAATGGACGGGCGGCATCGTCGCGCTCCACACCGCTCGCCGGCGCCCTGTCTAGTTGTCCCTGTTAGAGAGGTGGGCTATTCGCGTGCCCAGCCGGAGTTGCCGCCGTCGCGCCTCATTTCGTCTTCGAGGTCAGAGATGGATTGCTTGACCGCCTCGATCTGGTGGCGCTTTTCGTCAATCTTCTGCTGCTTCTGGGTTAGCTCGTTGCGAGTGTTTTGCTCGCGTAGCGCCTGA
>DATBWB010000028.1 GCA_036514995.1 Candidatus Acidiferrales bacterium | reverse complement strand
CGCGCCAGGAAGCCTACGCCTGGGTCCAGGAACACGCCATGGAAGTCTGGCGGCATGGCGGCAACTTTCGCGAGCGGGTCTCCGCCGATTCCCGCATCACCCGATTCCTCTCGCCGGCAGAGATCGAAGCTGCCTTTGATTTCAAGCGCCAGTTGAAGTATGTGGATGCGATCTTTCAGCGGGTCTTCGGCGCTGCCGTGTCTCACTGACCCGCCGTCTTTCTCTGTTTAGCTCTGTGCACTCTGTGATCTCTGTGGTGAGAAAAAAAGCAAAAATAAACCACAGAGGACACAGAGGATTCACAGAGACGAAGCACGGGCAGCAATAAATCTTCTGTGTTTCCTATCTAGGCCCGGGCGCAGCTACTCGCCCTTTACCGCCATTTCCGGGTTAATCAGCCGCGCGACCGGTGTGTCGCCTTGGATGTGTTGGTCGAGGATTTCGGCCACGTCGGAAGGCTGAACGGTCTTATACCAGATGCCGTCGGGATGGATGATGACGGTGGGGCCGACGGGATGCTGGCCGGTGCAACCCACTTTGGTCACGATAACGTCGGTCCACCCCCGCGCCTTCACTTCCTCGCGGAATTTCATCAGCAATTCGTTCCCGCCTTTTTCCCCGCATTTGCCGGGACCTTCGGTGTTGCAGACAAAAATCTGTTTGCGAAAGACGCGTGGCATCGTTCCCCTCCGTGGGTGTGTTTACCTCTTTGGATTGTAACTGAAAATGGGGGCTTATACGGCAACCATCCCCTCAAGAGTCGCGCTCGTCATCTGCTCAGCCGGCTCACAATCGGTTAATCACACTGGCGACAAAGCCGCCGCCGAAGCCATTGTCAATGTTGACGACCGACACGTTTGAGGCGCAACTGTTCAGCATGGCAAGCAGGGCGGCCAATCCTTCGAAGCTGGAGCCGTAGCCGACGCTGGTCGGCACGGCGATCACCGGCACCGAGACTAATCCCGCCACCACGCTCGGCAGCGCCCCTTCCATGCCGGCCACGCAGACAATCACCCGGGCCTCGGCCAATTTCTTGCGGTGTTCGAGCAGGCGATGCAGGCCGGCCACGCCCACGTCGTAGATCGCTTCCACACGATTGCCCATCATTTCCGCCGTGAGCAAAGCTTCTTCGGCAACCGGAATGTCCGACGTGCCGGCGGACACGACAACAATTTTTCCCTTGCCATGGAGCGTAGTTTCTAGCCGAATGGCGATTACGCCGGAGAGAGGATAGAACCGAGGCGGAGAGCGTCGTAATCCACCCGATCTGCGGCAGGCCGCAACCACGCGGTCAAAAATCGCGCGGTTGGCGCGGGTAATCAGGATATTGTGCCGCTGGCGCAGCATCTTGCGGACGATCCCGGCGATTTGCTCGGGTGTCTTGCCGCGGGCAAAGATCACTTCGGGGAAGCCCGTGCGCAGGGCGCGGTGGTGATCAATTTTGGCAAAGCCGATATCTTCGAACGGAAGATGGCGCAGACGGTCGAGCGCCGCCGCCAGACCCACCTTGCCGCGCTTCACTTTCTCGAGTAGCTTCTTGATTTCCTGTTCTTTCAACAATTCTCCGGTTTCTTTAGCTCTCTGGAATCACCGAGATTCTACACGAAGATGTAGGGGCCGGTCTTTAGACCGCCCCAGGCAAGGGAGGGCAAGCTGAAGCTTGCCCCTACATGTGGGGGATACGATGTGCGTAGGCTATTCCACGTCTCTGGTTTCGTTGACTTGCCTTCGGCGTCGCCTTAACATGGCGCTTTGCCTCGAGCGCAAAATCTCGCCATGACACCCCGCCAACAGACCGATCAACGTACCATCACCGTGGCGGTCACGGGCGCAAGCGGCGCCGTTTTTGCCCAGAAGATCCTGACTGTCCTCGATGCGGATCGCCGCGTCAGGAGGGTCCATCTGGTGGTCTCGAACGGCGGCATCATGCTCCTCAAGCATGAATTGGACATTGCCGCGAACGAACGCAAGAAGCTGCCCTCGCTGATCGTCGGCGGCAAGGGCAGGAAAATCGAGTTGCTCGATAATCAGGATGTGGGCGCGTCGATTGCTTCGGGAAGCTATCCGGTGCACGGGATGGTGATCATGCCGTGCAGCATGGGGACGCTCGGCGCGATCGCCCACGGCGCTGCCGAGACCTTGATCCAGCGGGCCGCCGACGTGACGCTCAAGGAGCGCCGGCCGCTTGTCCTGGCGATCCGCGATACTCCCTTTTCCCGAATCCACCTCGAGAACATGCTGCGCTGCCAGCAGGCCGGCGCCATGATCTTTCCCATCATCCCTTCGTTTTACCATCGGCCGAAGAAGATTGACGATCTGGTGAGCCAGTATGTGTTCCGCGTCCTGGCGCACCTGGGGCTGCCGCAGGAGCGGCAGTATCGGTGGAAAGGAATGTCGCAGGCCGACAAGCTGAAATCGTAGCCGCGCGATGAAGAGGACAATCGAAAAGCGAAAATCGAAAAACGGAACTCGCAACTGCGTCCATGTCGCCCTGGAGTTTCTCTCCAAGCCGATTCCTTTGAATCGATTTTCGAATTTCGGTTTTCGACTTTCGTGTTTCGCCTGGATCTTTGCATTTGCGCGCTGAGTCCGAGTCCTGATATGAGCGCCGGCAGAATCCGCACCACGCTCGAGATGATCAAGTTCGAACACTCGGTCTTTGCGCTGCCGTTTGCCCTGACGGGGGCGCTGGTGGCGGCGCGGAGCGCGGGGCTTCCGCACAACCTGCCCACTCTCCGCCAGTTCCTGTGGATCGTGGTGGCGATGGTGGCGGCGCGGAGCGCGGCGATGACTTTTAACCGCATCGCCGACCGGCATCTGGATCGAGCCAACCCGCGCACGCAGGCGCGGGCGCTGGTAACCGGCCAGCTTTCCCTCCCCTTCGCCTGGGGCTTCACGTTGGTGGCGCTGGGCGTTCTCTTCCTGGCGGCCTGGCAACTGAACCCGCTTGCTTTGAAGCTGGCGCCGGCGGCGGCGGCGATCCTCCTGCTCTATTCCTACACCAAGCGGTTCACTGTCTGGTCGCATTTTGTGCTTGGTTTTTGCCTGGGGATGTCGCCGGTGGCGGCGTGGATTGCCATTCGAGGAACGATCGAGCCGCGGATGCTGATTCTGGCGGCGGCGGTAACGCTCTGGGTGGCCGGATTTGACATCCTGTACGCCTGCCAGGACGTGGAATTTGACAGCAAGGCGGGGCTCTATTCGCTGCCCAAGTCGCTCGGGATTCCGCGGGCGTTATTGGTGGCGCGGCTGCTGCACGTTTTCATGGTGGCGCTCTTGCTCTGGCTGGCGCGCGTTTGGGCGCTGGGCGGGCTGGCCTATGCAGGCATCGCGATCGTCGGCGCGCTGCTGGCCTACGAACATTCGCTCGTCAAGCCTCACGACCTGAGCAAAATCAATGCTGCATTTTTCACGGTGAATGGCTATATTAGCCTCTTGTTTCTGCTTTTTTGGGGCGCTGACATACTCGTGGCTGGAAGGTAGAGGCTGCAAGCGACCGAGGCGAAACTCGAAAAGCGAAAACCGAAAACCGTGCCCTACGAGAATTCCTAAGTATGGCGAGCCAACTCATCCTTGAGGACAAGCGGCTGGCAGCGATCGGCGACAAAGTGCTTGCCGGCGAGCGGCTCGCGTTTGACGACGGCGTCGCGCTCTATCGCTCGACCGACTTGCTGGCCGTCGGCTGGCTTGCCAACTACGTCCGCGAGAAGAAGCACGGGAACGTCTGCTACTACAACATCAACCGGCACCTGAACCCGACCAACGTTTGCGTGGCCTCCTGCCGGCTGTGCGCGTTCGGCCGCAAGGCGGACGCGCCGGGCGCTTACACGATGGCGATTGAGGAGGCGGTGGAAACGGCCGCGCGGGGATGGACGGAAGCGGTGACGGAATTCCACATTGTGGGCGGGCTTCACCCCGACTTGCCCTTCGCCTATTTCCTTGACCTGGTGCGCGCGCTCAAGAAGCGCTTCCCGCGGGTGCATCTCAAGGCATTTACGATGGTCGAGGTGCACTACCTCCAGAAGATTTCCGGTCTCTCGATTCGCGATGTGCTTCTGAAGCTCAAGGAAGCGGGAGTGGAGTCGCTGCCCGGCGGCGGCGCGGAAATTTTCAACCCGCGGGTGCGCAAGGTAATCTGCGACCACAAGACTTCCGGCCAGATGTGGATCAACGTGGCGCGCACCGCCCACGAGGTCGGCCTGCGGTCGAACGCGACGATGCTTTACGGCCACATCGAGACGGAAGAGGAGCGTGTCGAGCACCTGTTGCTGCTGCGCGCCCTGCAGGATGAGACGGGCGGCTTCGTGGCGTTCATCCCGCTTGCCTTTCACCCCGAGCACACCGCGCTCAGCCACCTGCCGAAAACCTCCGGGCAACTCGACCTGAAGAACATCGCGGTGGCGCGCTTGTTGCTCGACAATTTCGATCATATCAAGGCCTACTGGATCATGATGACGCCCCGGGTGGCGCAGGTGGCGTTGCGCTTTGGCGCCGATGACCTGGACGGCACGGTGGTCGAGGAAAAAATCTACCACGATGCCGGTGCGACCACCGCCCAGGTGATGCGGCGGGAAGAACTCGTCCGTTTGATTCGCGCCGCCGGCCGCGAGCCCGTCGAACGCGATACGCTCTACCGGCCGGTGCGGCGCCTCGAGGACGGCGACTTTCGCGTGGAGACCAGCGTCACCGTCCAGGTGTGACTTGAGGCTAGAGGCTGGAGGTTAGAGGCTTGAGTTTCCAGCTTCGAGCATCGAGCTTCCAGATCGCTTTGCGTTACCATCTCAAGCTTCGGGAGCCCGGTGTTTGGAGCGGCCCTTCGATCACGAAGCATCTCGCCATCCCTTCTGGAGGATTTATGCGACGCGTGCTTACCCTGCCCGGTGGCGCACGGTGGCGGGCCTTGCCCCTGGTCGTGCTCCTCTCGGGATTCCTGGCATTGCCGATCCTTTCGGCTCAAACCCAACTTCCTTCAGCCCCAAGCCAACCGGGGCCGGCTGCCCAGACGGCACCGGCGGCTGCTGAAGCACCAAAAGCGGAAATAAAGCCTTATACCCTTTCGCCCGAGCGGCGAGAAAAGGCCATCGCCTACTCGCGGGCGCAGTACCGTCTCTATTTCCTGGGTTTTGTTTACAGCCTGGCGGTGCTGTGGTTCTTCATGCGTTCCGGGCTGGCGGTGAAGATCCGCAACTGGGCGGTGGGCGATGGCCGCCGCCGGCGCATTTTCGAGGCGCTGATCTTTGTCCCGCTTTTCCTTCTTGCCCTGCGCCTTTTCCATCTGCCGATCAGTTACTACGGCCATCACCTCGGGCGAGCGTACGAGATTTCCGTGCAAAGTTTCGGTTCGTGGCTTTGGGACTGGACGAAGTCCAGCCTGATCTTGATGGTGATCCTGACGTTCGTCTTCTGGATCATGTTTGGGATTATCCGGCGGAGCCCGCGCCGCTGGTGGTTCTACTTCTGGCTGGCAAGCATTCCGATCCTGATCTTTATTCTTTTCATCACGCCGGTGGTCATCGAGCCGCTGTTTTTCAAGTTCGAGCCGCTAAAGGCGAAGAACCCCGGGGTCGTGGCCGACGTCGAGCAATTGCTCGGCCGGGCCGGGCTCTCCATCCCGGAAGAGAAGATGTTTTGGATGAAAGCGAGCGAAAAGACCAAGGCGCTCAATGCGTACGTCACCGGCATTGGCGCCAGCAAGCGAGTCGTGGTTTGGGACACAACGCTCGAGAAACTCAGCAAGGATGAGACGCTGTTTATCTTCGGCCACGAGCTGGGCCACTACATGCTCCACCACATCTGGAAGTTAATCGGGATCGCCGTCGTGGTCCTCTTCGTTTTCTTCTGGCTGGGCGCCGGGATGGTTCACAGCCGGCTTCAGAAGTGGGGTAGCTGGACGGGGGTGAAAGAGGTGAGCGACTGGGCCGTCCTCCCGATGTTGCTTTTCTTCCTGGCGATCTTCAACTTCCTTTCCGATCCCATCACCAATAGCCTCAGCCGCCACTACGAGCATCAGGCCGATATCTATGGGTTGGAAATCACTCACGGGGTGGTGCCAAACTCAGCGGCGGTGGCGGGCCAGGCGTTCCAAATCCTGGGTGAGGTGGACCTGGCCGACCCCAATCCCAGCCGGTTCATCGAATTCTGGCTTTACAGCCACCCCTCGATTCCCCGGCGGGTGACGTTCGCCCAGGCCTACAATCCCTGGGGAGAAGGCAAAGAGCCGGAGTTCATCAAAAGACCGTGATCCCGCAGAGCGGGACGGCTGGCGAGCCGCTGGCAGTTTTCAAGCGGCGCGTGGCTTGGCCAAGCTCAGGCGCCGGCTGCTTTCTTGGCCGCCGCGTCTGCCGGCGGAGCGAGTGCCGCCGCTTCGGAAGCCGCTTCAATCGCCCCCAGCTTCAGCCCGCTGAGGGTCACATCGAATCGCCGCACATCCTGCGTGGCCGTTTCGAACCGCTTGCGAGCGTTGTCCAGGTGCGTGCCCAGGATGTCGAAGCTCTCCCTGAAGCTGTCGAATTGCTCCTTGAGCGAAAGCAAAATCTCCTGAATCCGCCTGGCTTCCTCCTGGATCTTCATTCCCCGGAACCCGATGGCAATCACGTGCAGGTAGGCGTAAAGGGAATTGGGGGAGACCGGGATCACTCCCTGCCGGAGGGCATATTCGTGGAATTCGAAGTTAGTGAGGACTTCATAGAAGACGCTCTCCGCCGGCACGAACATGAACGCGAGATCGAGGGTCTCTTTCGGAACGATGTACTTTGACTTGATCGAGTCCACGTGGCCGTAGAAGTCGTTGACAAAGGCCTTCCGCGCCTCCTCGCGTTCCTGGTCGCTCGCCTGCGGGTTGTGCATCCGCTGGAAGTTGGCAAGCGGAAATTTGCTGTCAATGCAGAGCTTGCCCTCTTTGAGGAAGATGACCGCATCGGCCAGCGCGGTGCCCAACTGGCCGGGCGCCTCGTAACGGTCAGCCGGCACGATCTCACGGAGCATGTTGCTTAGCTCAAACTCGCCGAACTCGCCCCGCAGCCGCGGGCTTTCCAGAATGCCGGTCAGTTCGTTTATGCCGTCGCTGATTTCGACAATGGTGTCGGCCGTTTTGCGCAATTCGGCGATGCGCTCGGAGACATCGCGGAATACCCCGAGGTTCTTCTCGATGTTCTCATTCATCTTGCCTTCGAGGTTTTCGCGGATTTCGCCCAGCCTTTGTTCGTTGCTTTCCTGCAAGCGCCGAAATCGTTCGTCCATCATCTGGAAAGCGGACTCGAGCGATTCCCGGACCTCTCGCCGGTTCTGGGCAAGCTGCTCCTCATTGTTTCTTTGGAAGGTGGCGATGGCCGCGCCGAGTTCCTCGCGGCTCGACCGCTGCTGGTCGTCCATGCTCTGCCGGAATTGCGCCCACTCGGCCTGCACCTCCTTGCTGAACAGCCGCTGCGTCTCTTCCACTTTGTGGACGACCTCCTCGCGGACCTTGGCTACATTCTCCACGAGGTTGGTGGAAGACTTCTGGAGCGTCTCGGCAAAGGCAAAGCCGCTATTCTGCATCACCTGGTCGGTGCGCATGCTGGCAGCGTGAATCTCCCCCTGGATCTCATTCACGGCCGAACGCGCCGTTTGCAGGACGCGTGCGAAGAGGTAAACCACGACAAGGAGAAGAGCTGCTATTCCAATCGTCAACCACGTCAGTTCCATTTCTCGCCTCCCATCCGCTGCCGCCATCGGGTTGCGTGCCCCCCGCGCGCCAGCAGCACCTTCGAGGCCCGCTGCCTGTTTGCCCCCCAAGTTAAGGATTCCCCTGAGGGGCCGTCCATACTGCGAAATCGGTTATGGAGCCGTGCAGATCGCCTCAGGGACGGGTGAATCATAAGTCCGACCCGGGGCTAAATCAATAGCAGGCACTCGAGAGCCGTCGGCCTCTCAGGCAGCCGGCTGGTTTGCCGCCCGGCGGCTCTTCGCATACCGGGCAATCAGGAGGACAAAGAAGGGAGCGTACTCGAGCCACCGCAGGTAAGGGTTCCAGTGCCAGATGCCGAGCGCGCTCGAATCGATCAGCACCTCATACGAGAGCACGCTCGTTACCGTCAGCAGCAACCATGCCGGGTTGGGAAAGAAGCAGAGAAAAGGGACGAGCATCGTCAGATACCACGGAAACAGGTTGGGCGAGAGCAACCAAAGGGCTCCCGCCACCAGATAGACCGCCCGGAGGGAATCCGCTCGCCACCAGGCGAAATAGCCCACCATTCCGAGAACGACTCCGTAGAGAATCCCGTCCGCAACCGCTCGCGGGAACCCCACCCATTGCCAGAGCGCGTACAAGCTCCCATTGTTTTGCCAGTGAAGGTAGTAGTAGCGCAGTCCGTCGAACAGGCGGTGGCCCGCCGAAAGAAAGGGCAGATACCACAATGCCAGCACCACCACGAACCAGAGCCAATAGCGCAGGCGGCGGGTGAGGAGCGGGAGAAAAACCACCGGAAAATACTTGACGGCAGCAGCGGAAGCCAGAGCAACGGTTGACAGTGCTGGGCGCTGTTTTATAATCCAGAGGATCGCGGCGACGAGCAGGATGACGACCAGCGAGTCGAGGTGGCTGCTGGCCGCGAATTCAACGACTACCAGCGGACTCCATGCATAAATGGCCGCGGCCGTAACTGGCTTTCCCCGGAGCGCGAGCAAACGCATGATCAGGAGCAAAATCCCCAGGTCGAGCAAAACGTAGGCCGCCTTCATCCCAACCACCGAGCTGCCCGGCGGGCCACCAGGGGCAAGCCGGTAGTTGAGCCGGTAAAAGAGTTCCGCCAACGGCCCATAGATTGTCGGGGAATCTTTGCCGGAGGCTCGATCCCAGAAGGCGTCTCGCAGCGCCGTGAGTTTGGTGTCGTCGGGGCGCACGGTGTAGGGATTGACGCCCGCGTCTTGTACCCGGCCTTCCCAGCGATAACGATAGAAATCGTCCGACAGGGAAGGCCAGAGCGGCAAGAGAGTAGCTCGAAACGCCAGCGCGGCCGCCAGAACGAGCAAGCGGGCCCGTCGGGAATCGGCCGTTCGCTCGAGCCAGAAAAGGCCGACGAGATAGACGATGCCGGCGGCCAGAGCGAGGGCAATAAACTCCACCACTCGCTCCTTGAGGTTGCCCAGGCGCAGCATGGCGGCGAACAGGACTTCAAGCGCAAGGGCGCTCGCCGCTGCGAACCAGAACGGTCTTGCGAGAGCCTGTTTCAAGGGCAGAAGAGGAGAAACGCCTCTTGATCTTTTATCAGGGTTGCCAGGTCATAGTGGCTATCTTGTCGGCCAAAAGGAACCCGGTGGCAGACTATCTCCAACGCATTTTTTCCCGCGACGCGTTCCAGAAAGTCTATCAGCTTAACGCTTTCGACCTGCTCGTCATGATTCCGTATTTTCTGGTTCTGATCGTCCTCGCCGCCTACGGTCTGCACCGCTACAAGCTGGTTTATGATTATTTCAAGAACCGGCGGAACGTGCCGCCTTCGCTGCCCCCGCTGGACCAACAAAAGCTTCCCAAGGTTACCATACAGCTCCCGATTTATAACGAGCAGTACGTCATCGAGAGGCTATTGGAAACCGTCTCCCGGATGGACTATCCGCACGACCGGCTGGAAATCCAGGTGCTCGACGATTCGACCGACGAAACGCAGCGGGTGGCCGCCGACGTCGTGGAACGCTATCGGGCGCTTGGCGTGCCGATCCGCTATCACCATCGCGACCACCGCCAAGGGTACAAAGCAGGCGCCCTGCGCGCGGGCATGGAGGTCGCCAGCGGAGAGTTTATCGCCATTTTTGACGCTGATTTTCTCCCGCCGGCGGATTTTTTGCGCCGCCTCTTGCCTTACTTCGCTGATCCGAACGTAGCCATGGTGCAAGCGCGGTGGAGCTACATCAACCGCGACTACTCTTTGCTCACGCAGATTGAAGCGATCCTGCTCGATGGCCACTTTGTGATGGAGCATGGGGCGCGGTCGCGGGCGGGCTGCTTCTTCAACTTTAACGGCACCGGCGGCGTGTGGCGGCGGTCGGCGATTGAGCATGCCGGTGGCTGGGAGCATGACACGTTGACCGAAGACACCGACCTGAGCTACCGCGCCCAGATGAAAGGCTGGCGATTTCTCTACTTGCCGGAGGTGGAGTGTCCCTCCGAACTGCCGGTGGAGATGAACGCCTTCAAGGCGCAGCAAGCCCGCTGGGCCAAGGGCTTGATGCAGACGGCCAAGAAGATCCTGCCGCGTCTGCTGCGGTCGAAGCTCCCGTGGCGCGTGAAGGCGGAAGCCGTCTTTCACCTGACGGCCAATATTTCTTATCCCTTCATGATTGTTCTCTCGACGCTGCTCCTTCCGGCCATGATCGTGCGCTTCTACCAGGGAATGTTCCAGGTGCTGGTGATTGACCTGCCGCTTTTTCTTGCTTCGACGATGTCCATTTCAACCTTCTATCTTTTAAGCCAACGCGAGCTGGACCCGAAGGGCTGGAAGCGAACCTTTCTCTATCTGCCGTTTTTGATGGCGATCGGGATCGGGCTTTGTGTGCAGAACGCGAGGGCGGTGCTCGGGGCGGTTTTTGGCGTGCGGTCGGAATTTGTCCGCACGCCGAAGTATCGGATCGAGAGCGGTCGAGATACCTGGGCCGGCAAACTCTATCGTCATCGCGCCGGCCTGCTTCCCTTTGCCGAGATTGCGATCGGTCTCTACTTTGTCTTTACGGTGTATTACGCCTTCGACAACGAAAACTACGCCACCCTTCCCTTCCTTCTGCTCTTCGTATGGGGCTATCTCTACACCGGCTTCCTCTCGCTGGCGCAGATCTATTTGGAGCGCTTTCGGCTGGCGCGGCCGGTGCGCGTGGCGCGGGCTTCGGCTACCGGCGTGGCCGGGTTCTGAGGCTCCGGACCGCTTCCAGCTAATACGCTTTCTCGCCTGCTTATCCTTCCGTTCAAAAAAAGAAAAGCAGGCGGGTTTCGTCCGCCTGCTCCGTTTGGGATCGCATGAGTCGAAAGAAGGCTACTTCTTGGCTTCGATCGAGGCGACCTTGATGGTGTTCGAGGCTTCGTCAAGGTCGCCCTTCACCACCACTTCCTGCGCGGCAAAGGCTTCTGCTTTCGCCTGGTCGCTCAGGATGAAGACTTTCTTGCTGGCGCCGTCGTAGAGAGCATACTTGGCGCCCATTCCTTTGACGCAGTTTGCGGCGCAGTCTTTGTGGTCGGCTTTGGCCCCCTTGACACCGCAATGGGTATCCGTGACCCAGCCCGTCCACGACCCTTCCTTGGCCAGGAGGAGACTGGCCACCACCATGCACATCAACACAACAAGCGCGGCTTTTCTTAGCATGCTTTAACCCCTTGTGGGAAATGGTTGCAAACACCAGATTCTTGACACAATTCCAGGCACAATGCAAGCCTCAAGCGGAAGAGGTGGATTTGACAGGAGAAATCATCACCGCGCGACGCCGGCGGTGGTAGTAGAATTCCTGCTTTGCTCTTGGAGGCAATCGATGCGTATGCGTTCCCGCCGTGGTTTCTTGCTTTTCGTCATACTGCTGTCCGTCACGGTTTTTTCGTGGGCGCTCGAAAAAGAGCCGCCCTCGGTCTTTGGGTCTCGCCGCGATAACCTCCGCCGAATGACCGAAGGCGGGGTGGTGGTGCTGTTCGGGTTCACCGGACGGGAGCCGCAGTTTGATCTGCCCGCGGCGCGTTTTTGGCAAGAACCGAATTTCTACTACTTGACGGGGTGGAACGAACCGGGCGCGGGCATGCTCCTGGCGGCGGAGAGCGAAGCGACGCGAGCGGCCGGCCTCAACAAGGAAATGCTTTTCGTTCCGCCGCGCGACCGGGGGCGCGAGCGGTGGGACGGCATTCGCTCCGGCCCCGATGACGCTGACGTTGCCCGGAAGAGCGGCTTCCAGACGGTCCTGCCCTTTTCGGAGCTATCGGGTCAGTTGGAGAAGTACCTCAAGCTCTTTCCCATCGTTTACACCCTTTTCCCTGCTTCCGGCCCGGCGGGCGAGTTCAGCCCCAACCGGCGATGGCTCGAATGGCTTCAGAAGGTTGCTCCGGGACCGGAATATCGCAATCTGACGGCAATCATCGGCAACCTGCGACAGGTGAAATCGCCGGGGGAAGAAGCCTTCTTGCGCAAGGCGATCGAAGCCTCCATGGATGCTCACCTGGCGGCGATGAAAGCGGTCCGGCCCGGGGCCTGGGAATACGAAATTGCCGCGCTGATGGAGTACACCTTCAAGAAGGCGGGCTGCGAACAGCCGGCTTACACGCCCATCGTCGGCTCAGGGTTTAACTCTACCGTGCTTCACTACGCAGAAGCCGAGCGGCAGATGAAGGACGGCGAACTCCTGGTCCTGGATGTGGCCGGCGCCTATTCCGGCTACGCGGCGGACATCACCCGGACGTTGCCGGTGAACGGCAAGTTCAGCCCGCGGCAGCGCGAGATCTACGAGATCGTTCTTGGGGCGCAGAACGCCGTCCTTGCCGCCGTCAAGCCGGGGATGTCGCTCGGCCGTGCCGGCGACAAGAGCCTCCACAAGATCGCCTACGACTACATCAACTCGCACGGAAAAGATCTTCATGGTGACCCGCTGGGAAAGTATTTTATCCACGGCCTCGGCCATCATATCGGCCTCGATGTTCACGACGCCGGCGAGCCAACCCGCCCGCTCGAAGCCGGCATGATCATTACGATCGAGCCCGGCATCTACATCTCGGAAGAGAATCTCGGCGTGCGCATTGAAGACGACGTCCTTGTGACCAAGGACGGCGCCGTGCTCCTGACCGCGCGGCTGCCCCGCCACCCGGACGAAATCGAGAAAATCATGGCGGCGGCGCGGAAGGCCGGGAAGCAGCCTGACCCATGAGTGGCGCTTCGGCTCATACGGCGGACGTGAATCCTCTCGGTCACCTTGCCCGGCTCAACGCCCGCATCATTGCTTGCGAGAAGTGCCCGCGGCTGCGGCGCCACTGCCGGAAGATGGCGCGGGTGAAGCGAGCTGCTTTCCGCGATTGGGAATATTGGGGCAAGCCCGCGCCGGGATTCGGCGACCCCGAGGCGGAGCTCTTGTTGATTGGCCTCGCGCCCGCGGCCCACGGCACCAACCGCACCGGCCGCGTGTTCACCGGCGACCGCTCGGGCGACTTTCTCTACGCCGCTCTCTTTCGCGCCGGCTTTTCGAATCAGCCGACCTCGGTCAGCCGGGACGACGGCCTCCAGTTGAGCCGCTGTTTCATCACTGCGGCGGCGCGTTGCGCCCCACCCGGGAACAAGCCCACCCGGAGCGAGTTGGCGAACTGCCGGCCTTATCTTGAGGAGGAACTGAAACTGCTCAAGAAGGTTCGCGCCGTGCTCGCCCTTGGCCGGATTGCTTTTGACAATTATCTCGAGCTCTTGAAGCAGCAAGGACACATCGGCTCACGGGCGGCCTATCGCTTTGCTCATGGTGCGAGCTACGAATTGCCGCCGTCCCTGCCGCGCCTTTTTGCCTCCTACCATCCAAGCCAGCAAAACACCCAGACCGGACGCCTGACCACCAAGATGTTCGATGAGGTGCTATTCGGAGTGCGGCGATACATTGGGAAGTGACAAGCGACGGGCGGCCAACCCCCGCTGCCTCTTCTCACTCACACACTTCAACCTCACAGGGGGGATACGATGTGAGTAGGCTCTCCCATCGCAAAACGAAACTCGACGGACGGGCGGCGGGCTGCTATAATTTTCTTGGTTTGAGCAGGCTTGCTCTAGCGAGTTATCTCCAGGTGGTCGGGAAGGTTCTCCGGCTTATCGGGTGAAGGCAGGAGCGGAAGGATAAGGATATGGTGCAGGCGACACAACTGCGCCCGGGCATGGTCATCAAGCACGACGGCGAACTCTATTCCGTTTTCAGCCTCTACCACCGCACGCCCGGCAACAAGCGAGGCTTTGTCCAAACGCGCCTGCGGAGCCTTCGCTCCGGTTCGATCATTGACTATCGCTTCCGGTCGGAAGACATGCTGGAGCGGGCCATTCTCGATGAGATCGAATTTGAATACCTCTATGCCGACGCCGATACCTACTATTTCATGAACACGGAAACGTATGAGCAGATCGGGCTGCCGGCGGAAGTGGTGGGCGAAGCCAGAGACTACATGGTGGCCAACGTCCGCCTCAAGATTGAGTTCCACGAAGGAAAGCCCATTGGAATTGACCTGCCCCAACTGGTGGAGTTGAGGGTAGCGGAAACGGAGCCCGGGCTGCGCACCGCGACCGCGTCGGCGGTGATGAAGCCCGCCAAAACCGAAACCGGCCTGGTCGTGCAGGTCCCCTCCTTTATCCATACCGGCGATCGCATTCGCGTGGACACAAGCGATGGACATTACGTGCAACGAGCGGAGTAGTCAGGCGCTGCACTGGCTCCGCGCTATTCCTTGACACCATGCTCAGCTTGATTGGTCTCTTTTTTGCTTTTCTGTCCGGCTTGTTCCTGCTCGTCGGTCTCATCCCTTTCCTCGGCTGGATCAACTGGATCACCTCGGTGCCGGCTTCCATTCTGGGGCTCGCCTTTTCCCATGCGGGCGTCACCCGGGGGAGGTTGAAAGCAATTGGGGTGCTGGGCGAAGTGATTTCCGTTGCCGTCCTTGCCCTGGCCGTATTTCGGCTGGCGCTGGGGCACGGGATTCTCTGATTAGAAGCTGCTTCATAATCTGACCCACACCAAGAGCTTCGGGGCCGTCCCCCGACTGCGGAAAGGCGTTAAGGAATGAGAGCGCCGGTTAAGGCGCCAGGAGGACTTTCAGGACTCCGGGACGTTGGGCAAACGCGATGGCCCGGGGGGCTTCGGAGAGAGGGAAGGTGCGCTCGACGAGCGGCAGGGGATCGACCTTTTTCCGGCGAAGCAAGTCGATGGCGCGCTCGAAGGGCCCGCAACGCGAGCCAACCACGGTGATCTCGTTGACGACCAGCGGCGCAGCATCGAATTGCGCGGTGCCGTGAAACGTGGACTTCCAGACCACCGTGCCTCGCGGGCGCACCAGCCGCAGTGCCAGAGGCATGCCGGTGGCCGAGCCGGTGGCTTCCACGACTACGTCCAAGGCTGCCATCCAATCCTTCGGCACGTCGCGACCCAGTTTGGTCTCGAGCCCGGCCTCGCGTGCCAGGCGCAATTTGTTCGGGTGCTTCCCGATCATGGTCACGGTGGCGCCGGTTGTTTTGAGGACGCGGCCAATCAATTGCGCCAGTTTGCCGTCGCCCACCACTGCCACCCGGGTGCGGCGGTCAATCGCCACCTGCTCGAGGATCTCGCATGCGGCCGCCAGCGGCTCGACCGAGACCGCCGCCTGGTCCGAAACCGAATCCGGTACGCGATGGAGATTTTGAACCGGCAGAGTGATGTACTCGGCAAAAGCGCCGTCTTTGTTGAGGATCCCGAGAACGGTCCGCCGCCGGCAGTGCCGCGGAAGGTTTCGCCGGCAAAAATCGCACCGGCTACAGGCCAGATTGATTTCGCCCACCACCCTTTCACCCAGCCAGCGCGCTTCCGGGCAGGTTTCTACCTGGCCGACAAATTCATGCCCGGGAACCCCGCCAAACCGGTGGTAACCCCGCAGGAGTTCGATGTCGGTGTTGCAGATTCCTGCCAGGCGAACGCGGATGAGCGCCTCATCGCGTCGCGGGACGGGTTGCGGCTTCTGAATGAGACGGAGCCTCCGGCGGTGGACTTCAGCAACCAGCATGGGGTTCGTTCAATCGGCCAGCCCGCCGCGCCTGCCCTGAGTCCGCCGCGGGCGGAACGAAGGGGCAGGCCTCACGGGGCAAGAGCCACTACCAGAGCGCGCAGGAGCGTCTCTTCCTGGTCGGGGAAGACGGTTCGCAAGTCGAGCAGGAGTTGATCGCTTTCGATGCGCGCCAGGATGGCCGGACGGTGCTGGCGCAGGCGAGCTTCGAGCTGCGGCGGGCCAAGGTGCGGGCTGGCAATGGCGATGAGGTGGGTGGGGAGAAATTGTTCCGGCGTAGAGCCGCCGCCCATGACCGATTGGCCTTCCTGCACTTCAATGTGAGCCGGCGAAGCGCCCAGATGATGGCGCAGCCGCGCCACAAAAACTTCCGACCGCCGCGCAATTTCCGCTGCCGTGGTCAGCAACATTTGGAGCGCCGGAACCTCGTCGTGGGCGCCGCGCCGGTAAGAGAGCAGGGTCGCTTCCAGCGCGGCGACCGTCAGTTTGTCCACCCGCAGAGCGCGAAACATCGGATTGCGGCGGATGCGCTCGACCAGGTCTTTCTTGCCGACCAGGATGCCCGCTTGCGGCCCGCCGAGCAGCTTGTCGCCGCTGAAGCTGACGACCGACACCCCGGCGCGGAGACTTGCTTCAACCGTAGGTTCGTCAAAAGTCCCTTTCTGAGCCGCTGCGGCGAGGCAGCCCGAGCCCAAATCTTCGTAAACCGGCAGGGTACGTTGCGCTCCGAGGGCAACGAGCTCGGCCAGCGAAGGACGCTCGACAAAACCGATCATGCGAAAATTCGAGGGATGCACCCGGAGCACGAGTCGCGTTCTTTCACTGACGGCGTTTTCGTAGTCGGCAAGGCGCGTGCGGTTGGTGGTGCCGACCTCGCGCAGGATGGCTCCCGACTTCACCATGATTTCCGGAATGCGGAAACCGTCGCCAATTTCAATGAGCTCGCCGCGGGAGACCACCACCTCGCCGCCTTCGGCGAGCGTGTTCAGGACAAGATAGACAGCGGCCGCGTTGTTGTTGACGACGATGGCAGCCTCGGCGCCCGTTACCGAAGCCAGCAGCCGGCCGGTGTGTTGGTCTCTTTTTCCGCGCCGGCCGGCGGCGAGATCGTATTCCAGGTTGGAATAGCGGCCAGCGGTTTCAACGAGGTGCTTGAGCGCCTTCTCTCCCAGCGGCGCCCGCCCCAGATTGGTGTGGAGGACGACGCCGGTAGCGTTGACCATCGGCTGGAGCGAGTAGTTGACGGCTGCCTTGAGCTCGTCGGCGAGCAGTTCTTCTACCCGGGCCACGTCCGCGTCCACCGCCTCGGAAGCGCCCGCGATCTCCTGCCGCAGGCGGTCGAGGAGGGCGCGGGCGACTTTCACCGCCAGTTCGTGTCCGGCTTCGGATACCTGCGCCGCCACACCCGGGCGATCCACCAGCTCATCCACTGCCGGAAGCTGGCGCAGCAGCTCTGCCTTCGAGCTTTCTTTCATGACAAGACGCTATTTGAACACACGCCTCAGGGAGCGTCAACTTGGCGGTTGACGCATTGGATAAGGCAGCCGTAATATTTTCCTGCCTTCCTCCCGGGAGCCGCATGGCAACCATCGACGAGGACCTTTTCCAACTTGAAAAAGAGCTTCGCCGCTTGAAGATTGAGTACGAGGTGTACTTCAACGGCGGGTCGCCGCGACCGCCCTCAGACACGCAATGGCGCGTCGAGCAACTCATCAAAAGATACCTCGACCAGTCCGAGATGAAATACAGGCAGCGCTTCCGCTACAACAACCTGGCGGCAACCTTCGCCAAGCAGTGGACGGTTTGGCGGCAGAAGCTCAAGCAGCGCGAGGAAGGCCGCGCCCCCCATCACTACGGCGCGACGGCCAGGGCGCTGGAAGCCGATCGCGCCGCCCGCGCTGCCGCCGCCCGGAAGGCTCTTGACGATACGACCGTCAGCGTGGTCTGTCGCGACCCAAAGCATGAAACGGACAAGGTAGAACGGCTCTACCACGCCATGCTGGCCGCCCGGGAAAAGCTTGGCGAGAGCGGCCGCCACACGACTCTCGACCAGTTCCGCGAATTTCTGGCACACAAGGCCGGTGATCTGAAAAAGCAAGGCGTTCAGCGAGTCGAATTCAGCGTAACCATCGAAGACAACAAAGTCCGCCTCAAGGCCAAAGGCAAGAACTGAGACTCGAACGACCCGTCGCTTTTGCCATCCTCCCCATTCCACTCCGGCGGCACAACCGGCCACGAACATCTCCCTTCTTGACTTGCCGTGGCGAGCCTTGTCTGGATCATCGCCTGCCATACCGTCTTGATCGACTGGTTTGTCCGCACCATCCCATCCTAGTGCCATTCCCACTGTCCACGGGCAGGAGTCTGGTCCGGCCGGGCCGGCCGTAGGCAACGGTTGTCAACAGTTCCTGGCCGCGTGTATCAACGTGTCCCAGCTGGACTGTCGGGCTTTGAGACCGACTCGCCGCGGCGGGAATGCCCGGGAAGATTTCGTGAACGGGAGCACCCCAGCGCCACTTTGAAGAGGGTCTCCTCGACATTTATTTATTGCCCCGGCAGGAAGGCTTGGCGGGGGCGCCGGCTGTCAGTAGAATGGGTCGCTTTTTGAGTCGGCCCGGCTTGACGGGGCGGCCAAGCTTGTTGAGGGGGTTGGTGATGACAGCGGTTGAGCGAGCCTTGCTGAGTGTTTTCGATAAGAGCGGGCTGGTGTCCTTCGCGCACGGTCTGGCAGCGCTCGGCATCGAACTCATTTCTACCGGCGGGACGGCCGAGCTTTTGCGCCAGAGCAACCTACCGGTGCGCGAGGTTGCCGAAGTGACCGGCTATGCGGAGATGCTCGGCGGGCGAGTCAAGACGCTTCACCCGCGCATCCATGGCGGCATCCTGGGCCGGCGGAGCGACCCCATCCATCGGCGCGAGATGGCCAACCACGGGATCCCCCGCATCGACCTGGTCGTGGTCAATCTTTACCCCTTTGAGACCGTCGCCGGCCAGCCAGGCGTGACAGTAGAGGAGTTGCTGGAAAACGTGGACATCGGCGGGCCGGCGATGGTGCGTTCAGCGGGAAAAAACTTTTTCGATGTCGCCGTTGTCACCGACCCGGCTGACTATGCTTCGGTGCTCGAGGAGCTGGGCAAAAGCGAGCGCTCGCTCTCCCTGGCCACGCGCCTGCATTTGGCCAAGAAGGCGTTTGCGCTCACGGCGCACTACGACGGGGCGATTGCGATGACGCTCGAGCGTCTTCGGGCAAACGAGTCGGTCAAGCTTGCTGAACCGCCCGTCCATCTCCCGAGGCTGTTCTTCGACTTCGAATTGCGCCATAGCTTGCGCTATGGTGAAAACCCTCACCAGCAGGCAGCCTTTTATGTGCTCAGGGGAGGGGTTCATGGTTTTGCCGGAGCCAGGCAGCTTCACGGCAAGGAGCTTTCTTATAACAACCTGCTCGATCTCGATGCCGCCTGGAATCTTGTCGAAGAATTCTCTCTACCCGCGGCCGTCATCATCAAGCACACCAACCCTTGCGGAGCGTCCGAGCAGGCGACGCTCGCGGAAGCTTACCGGAAGGCTTACGAATGCGATCCAGTGTCCGCTTTTGGTTCGGTGCTCGGTTTCAATCACGCGGTTGACCGGATGACAGCCGAAGAAATCGGCAAGACTTTCGTCGAAGCGGTAATCGCGCCCGGCTACCACCCGGAAGCATTGGCCCATTTGCAGACAAAGAAAAACATGCGGCTGATGGAGATGCCGCGGGAGAAGGCCGCCGATTGCCGGCAGATCCGCAGCATCCGCGGCGGCGTTCTCATTCAGGAAGCCGACCGCCAGACGCTCCCGGAAAGCGAGTGGAAGGTGGTTACCCGGCGTCCGCCGACGCCCGCGGAAGGGGAGGACTTGCGCTTTGCCTGGATTGTCTCGAAGCACGTCAAATCGAACGCTATCGTCTTCGCCCGCTCCCACCAGGTGGCCGGCGTGGGCGCCGGACAGATGAGCCGCGTGGACTCAGTCAAGCTGGCAGTGGCAAAGGCAGGCCTCCCGCTTGGCGGGACTGTGGTTGCCTCCGACGCTTTTTTCCCGTTCCCCGACGGCGTCGAAGAAGCAGCCAAGGCTGGCGCGACCGCGGTGATCCAGCCCGGCGGGTCGGTGCGCGATTCCGAGGTAATCGGGACTGCCGATCGCCTTGGCCTGGCCATGGTCTTCACCGGCATGCGCCACTTTCGGCATTGATTCGATTTCTTCGTGGAAGCTCCTATCCGTCAGGCGATACGTTCCGGGCGTGATCACAAGAGGAACGGATTCTCGAAAGAGGTGTTCGCGCGCCTCGCTGAGGGCGTTGGCTCTTGTCGCACGCAGCTTTGACGGAAATCGTTTCCTGTATGATAATAGGAAGTTCAGGAGCGGCGCTAGGAACAGGATGGGTGCATGAACAATCGGTTCTGGCGAGGCCGGCTGGCGTGGGCCATGCTGGCCATTTTTATCTGGCTGCCGCTCGCCTCGGCGCAGGACGACGACCCCGCGCCTTTGAGAGAGCTTCCCCCGGCCACGAGCTACACGCAGCCTGACCCGGCCAAGCGCGCCGAGGCCTACTACCACTTTACGCTCGCCCACGTTTACGAAGAGCTCTACGAGATTACCAATCAGTCTGCCTACGCCACCCAGGCCATCGAGGAGTACAAGAAGGCACTCGCGCTCGATCCCGGCGCCCCCAGCATTGCGGTCAGGCTGGCGGACATCTATGCCCGCTCGCAACGTATCCGCGATGCCGTCCTCGAAGCGCAGGAGATCCTGAAGCGGGATCCGGACAATCTTGCCGCCCACAAGCTGCTGGCCCGGATTTATGTCCGCACCCTGGGCAACACCGAGGCCGGCTCGGCCTCGCCCGAAACACTGCGTCGCGCCATTGAGCAATATGAGGCGATCGTGCGGATCGATGGCGACGATCGCGACGCCATGATCTCCCTCGCCCGCCTCTACGGCCTCTCCAACCAGACGGAGAAGGCCGAGGCCATCCTCAAGAAGGTGCTGGGCCTCGATCCGACTTCAGAGCAGGCCTTGCAGCAACTCTCCGCCATCTATATCGAGCAGAAAAGATATGACGATGCCGTCAAGCTATTGAAAGAGGCCGCGCCACAGGCTGATTCCCCGCTGATCTATGCCGCGCTCGGCCGTGCCTACGAGCAGATGAAAGATACCGCGCGGGCAGTGGAGGCTTTCGAAAAAGCGATCGAGGCCGATCCGGCAAACGCCGAATACCGGCGCAGCCTCGGCCAGCTCTATCTGGAGGAAGAAAAGTTGGATCTTGCCCTCGCCCAATATCAGGCGGCCTTGAAGGTTGAGCCGGAAGATCCGCAAGCCTATTTGCGGCTTTCGCAGATCTATCGCGCTCAGAAAAAATTTGACCTGGCGGCGAGCGCGCTCCAGCAAGCAAAGACTCTGGCGCCCGACAGCCTGGAGGTGCTTTATAACGAAGCTTCGCTGGAGGAGGATCAAGGCCAATTTGAGAAGGCCATTCTCAGGTTGACGGAACTGGTCGCCTCCGAACGGAACCGGGTGCAGCGCGGGGGCGGCGGCAAGGATCGGCTGGTGTTGTTGCTCGAGCGCCTGGGGTTTCTCTATCGCCAGGTGGAAGATTACGCCACGGCGATCCATACCTTTCGTGAGGCGGTGGCGATCGCGGAAGGGGAAGAGGCGGTCCGCGCCCGGAACTTGCTGGCCGACACGCTGCGCCTGGATCGCCAGATTGACCAGGCCGTTGCCGAGGCTCAAGCTGCCGCCGCAAAATTTTCCGATAACCGCGCCACCGCCATCATGGTGGGAACGCTTTTGGGCGAGCGCGGCGACACCGACCAGGCCGTGGCCGAGCTCAGGAAGCTTCTCAAAGGCGATGCCACCGACCGCGAGATTCATCTCTCCATGGGCCAGGTGCTGGAACGCGGGAAGCGCTACGCCGAAGCTGAGGAGGCAGTGCGGGCGGCAGAAAAGCTCGCTGCCAAGCCTCAAGATCAGGAATACGTCTTCTTCCTTCTCGGCGCCATCTACGAGCGATCAAAAAAATATGACCTCGCCGAAGAAAGTTTCAAGAAGGTTCTGGCTATCAATTCCAAGAGCGCCGGCACTCTCAATTACCTGGGTTATTCCTGGGCCGATCGAGGCGTTCGGCTCCAGGAAGCGCTCAGCCTGATCCAGAAAGCAGTCGAGCTCGAGCCTTTCAACGGCGCCTACCTCGACAGCCTCGGTTGGGTCTATTTTCGTCTGCACCGGCTGGATCTGGCCGAAGAATATCTGCGGAGGGCAGCGGCGCGCATCAGCCGCGACCCAACCATCCACGTGCATCTCGGCGACGTCTATTTCAAGACCGGGCGCATGGAGCTGGCTCAGCGCGAGTGGGAGCGCGCCACCGAGGAGTGGCGGCGGTCGCTCAGGCCGGATTTCGATGCTGAGGAGTACGCCCGGACCGACAAGAAATTGACCGATCTCAAACATTTGCTGGCCAAGAAACGGCAAGTGGATGTGAAGAAGAAGCCCGATTGATTCTTTCGCCGCCATCCGTTCCCCAGGAATCTTGATTCATGCCATCGCTACGCATGCCGGCGTTTGCCAAGATCAACTTGGGCGTGCGTGTGCTCGGCCGGCGGCCGGACGGCTACCACGAGCTGCGCACCGTTTACCAAACCATCGGCCTCCACGACCGGTTGACCGTGGAGCTTCACCCGCGCGGCTCGAAGATCGAGGTGCAAGCGGATGACACCCTGCTGCCCACCGGGCCGGAAAATCTGGTGTACCGGGCGGCCGAATTGTTTCTGCGCGAGACCCGTATCCGGACGGGCGTGCGCATCTACGTGGAAAAAAACATTCCCGTTGGCCGCGGTCTGGGTGGCGGTTCAAGCGACGCGGCGGTGACCTTGCTGGCGCTGGGCAGGCTCACCGGCCGGCGTCTGGCGGGCAAGGCATGGCTGGCGATGGCGGCCGAGCTTGGTTCCGATGTCGGCTTTTTTCTTTTGGGTGGACGGGCGCTGGGGATTGGCCGCGGCGAAGAAGTCTTTCCGCTGCCCGACCTGCTGCCCACTCCCTGCCTGATTGTGTCGCCGGATCTTTCTATTCCGACCGCTGAGGCGTATCGCTGGCTGAGTTTGCGATTGACTTCAAGAGCAGCCGCTCCTATTATATTGAGCTTTTGCGCAGGCTGTTGGAAGGCTCCCTCTCCAGCAGGATGGATTTCCGAAGACGTCCAGAACGATTTTGAGCCCGTTGTCTTTGCCCGCCACCCGCAACTTGCTACAATCAAGAGGCAGTTGGAACGGCAGGGAGCGCAGGTGGCGGCGTTGACCGGAAGCGGTTCGGCGTTGTTCGCACTGTTTGCCAGCAGAGAAAAGGCTCAAAAGGCGGCGCGGGCCACTCAGAGGGCTCAGGCCCTGGTCACCCAAACCGTAACCCGCGCCCAATACTGGCGAAGGCTCGGCATCCCGCGCGAGCAACTCGCCGCGGCGAGCGCCAGATGACTTTTCTGGGGCGTCGTCCAATGGTAGGACGCCTGCCTTTGGAGCAGGTAATCTAGGTTCGAATCCTAGCGCCCCAGCCAGGATGTCCTTGCTGCGCCCCGGGCAAGCGCTTCTTGGGCCACGCCGGCGACAGCACCGGTGGCTCGGGGACATTGCAAAAGGGAGAGACCGGCTCATGCCGGGCAATCAGCTAAAGATTTTTTCGGGGTCGGCCAACCGGCCCTTGGCGGAAGAGATTGCCAGCTTCCTTGGGGTGACACTCGGGGAGATTGAGATCACCCGTTTTAGCGACGGTGAGATCTACCCGCAGATTCAAGAGAACGTTCGCGGCGCCGACGTGTTCGTGATCCAGCCGACGTGCCATCCGGTGGACCGGAATCTGGTCGAGCTCTTGCTGATGCTGGACGCTTTCAAGCGAGCTTCCGCGTCGCGCATTACGGCGGTGCTGCCGTACTACGGCTATGCCCGGCAGGATCGGAAAGACAAACCGCGCGTGCCCATTTCCGCCAAGCTGGTGGCCGACCTGATCACCACCGCCGGAGCGACGCGGGCGCTCTTTCTTGACTTGCACGCGCCGCAGATCCAGGGATACTTCAATATCCCGGTGGACCACCTCTTTGCCTCGCCGGTGTTGCTTGATTATTTTCGGGCCAAGAGCCTGCCCGACCTGACGATTGTTTCCCCCGATGCCGGCGGGGTGGAGCGGGCGCGTTTCTTTGCCAAGCAGATGGACTCGGCCTTGGCCATTGTGGACAAGCGGCGCGTGGATATGGACGTGAGCGAGGTGATGCACGTCATCGGCGAAATCGAGGGCCGAAGCGCGCTGGTCATTGACGACATCGTGGATACCGCCGGCACGCTCGTGAAGACGGCCCGTGCCCTCAAGGAGCAGGGTGCCGCCCGGGTGCTGGCGGGCTGCACCCATGCCGTCCTGTCAGGCCCGGCGATTGAGCGCATTCGCGGTTCCTGTCTTGAAGAAGTGGTGGTGACGAACTCGGTGCCCCTCAAGTCGGAGGCCAAGGGCTGCGACCGGCTGGCGGTGTTGAGCGTCGCCAGCTTGCTGGCTCGCGGCATCCGCTCCATCCACGAGGAGACGTCCATCAGCCAGCTTTTCCTCTAACCGTCCACCCCGGCCAGGGATGGGGGCGGGAGACGAGCCGATGTCGAGCCCTTGCCGCCTGCCGGAACGACGGGATCGCGTAGCGCGCTCGGGAGAGTTTGGGAGAACGCCTATGGAACAGATAGTGGTGGAAGCAACCCTGAGAAAAGATTTCGGGAAGAGCGCATCGCGCCGGACACGCCGGCGTGGAGCGATTCCAGCCATCGTTTATGGCGCGAGGAACAAGCCGGTTCCGGTCGAAGTGAATCCGCGCCGGGTGTTGGAGATTCTCCATTCGCCCTCGGGCTACAACACGATCTTTACCCTGAACATCGCCGGGGAGGGCAAGGCCAACGTGATGCTCAAGGATTGGCAATTGGATCCGGTGCGCGAAACCCTGCTCCACGTGGATCTCATCCGCGTCGCCCTGACGGAGAAACTGCGCGTGAAGATTCCGGTCATGCTCGTAGGGGAGGCGAAAGGAGTCAAGGTGCAGGGCGGCGTGCTCGAACAGGTGACGCGGGAAGTGGAAGTCGAGTGCTTGCCCGCCGATATCCCGGATCACTTGAGCGCCGATGTCAGCGAATTGATGATCGGGAAACAGCTTCGCGTGGGTGAACTGGTGGTCGAGGCGAAGGTCAAAGTGTTGACCGACCGCGACCGGGTGATCGCTCACGTCGTCTCGATCAAGGAAGAGGTGGTGGCGGCGCCGGAAGTGGTGGTGGAAGCTGCGCCGGCCGAGCCGGAAGTCATCAAGAAAGGCAAAGCGGCCGCCGAGGAAGAAGAGGTTGTCCCGACAGGTCGGGAAGCCGAAGCGGAAACTCCAGCCAGGAAAGAGAAGGAAAAGAAGTAGCCTTCCGTGCGAGTGATTGTTGGATTGGGGAATCCGGGGAGCCAATACCAGTTCACGCCGCACAACCTGGGGTTTCTGGTGATTGACCGCCTGTCGGAACGGGCCGGGGTGCGGGTGACGCGGCCGGAAGCGATCTCGCTGGTGGCGGTGGCGCGGGTGGCTGGAGAAGAAGTGGTGCTGGCCAAGCCGCAGACCTATATGAACGCAAGCGGCATGGCGGTGCGGGCCCTGCTCGAGAAGCGGGAAGAGACGCCCGAGTCGCTGGTGGTCATCGCCGACGACGTGGCGCTGCCGTGGGGCATGATTCGCCTCCGCGAACGCGGCCGGTCGGGCGGGCACAACGGCCTGGAGTCCGTCATCGGCGCGATGGGCACGGGAGAGTTCTGCCGGGTGCGCCTGGGGATTCAGCCCGAGCATCCGGTCAGTGACGTCGCCGCGTACGTGCTCGCGCCGATGCGCAAGGCTCAGCTCGCGGTGGCCGCCGAAGCGGTGGATCGAGCCGCCGAGGCGGTAGCCATGATTTTGAAAGAGGGCATGAAGCGCGCCATGACGCGCTTCAACCAGAAAGTGTCCCCGTCGAGGCAATAATAGAATCGGGGCAACGAGGAAAGCATGAGAATCTACGAACTGCTTTTTGTTTGCCGGCCGGACACGCCCGAAGAGGAGATTGACAAGATCGTGGCGCAGCTTGGCGAAGCGGCTGCCGCCATGAACGGGCGAGTGGACAAGGCGGAGAAGTGGGGCAAGCGGCGGCTGGCCTATCGCATTGCCCGGCACCGCGAAGGGTCCTACGTCCTGCTCGTGGTTCACGGTCAAAAGGGAGAAATGGTAAAGGAGCTCGAGCGGCGGCTGAAGGTGACCGACGCGGTGATCAAGTACCTCAGTATCCGCGTGGACGAAGAGTGGAAGCGGATGGAGAAGATGCGCCAACGCCGCGAAAAGCGAGCGGCGCGCCGCCCACGCCGGACTCCGGCGGCTGCGCCGGGCGGGGCGCCGGCCGCGGCGGGCGAAACCACAACCACAACCTAGAAGGAGATCATCATGGCGAACGAGGGACAGGCATCAGGCTCAGCCCCGCGCGAGGATCGCGGACGTCGCGAGGGAGGCCGCGAGGGCCGCGGCCCGGGCGGTCGCAAGGGCGGCGGCAAGCGCCAGTTCTTCCGCAAACGGAAGTTTTGCAAATTCTGCGCCGAAAAAATGGACCACATCGACTACAAGGATACCCGGCTGCTTTCTCAGTTTGTGCAGGAGCGCGGCAAAATTCTTCCTCGGCGGCTGACGGGAACCTGTTCGCCGCACCAGCGCCGGCTGACGGAAGCGATCCAGCGCGCCCGCAATATCGCCCTCCTGCCGTTCGGAGGCTTTCGCTAGAATCTGCTGGTCCTGTCATGGAGACGACACACCCAAGCTTTTGAGGTCGCCTATGGATGTGATTCTGGAACAGGACGTGGAGAAGCTCGGCACGCGCGGCCAGGTAGTGGTGGTGGCCGATGGCTATGCCCGAAATTATCTTTTTCCTCGCAAGCTGGCGGTGCCGGCCACGCCAGCCAACCGCAAGCGCCTGGAACAATTGCGATCGGTCATGGTCCGTCAGGAAGCGAAAGAAAAGTCAGACGCTGAGTTGCTGGCGAAGCAGTTGACGGGCCTCTCCTTGACGCTCGTGCGCAAGGCCGGGGAGACCGACCAGCTTTTCGGGTCGGTCACGGCGATGGACGTGGCGGAGGCGCTCGCCACCAAGGGCTTTCAGGTGGACAAGCGAAAAATTATCCTGGACGACCCGATCAAGGTGTTGGGCGAGTTCGATATTCCCCTGCGGCTTCACCGCGAGGTAAGCGTCAACATACACCTCCACCTCAAGCGCGAGGAGTAGCCGGTCTTCAGGCATCGCTCCCTCCAGGCGGTCTCCGCCTTGGCCCTCGATTTCCACAGCCGTGCACAGATATTTTTTCTTTTCCACCGGATTCTCACAGCGGAACGGAGTTTTTTGTTTGCCAAGCGGACGTAGCCGGGTTAAATTGGGGATTGCCTCCGGGCGAAAATAAAGCGAAAATAGACTGGCCCTGATGGGATCAGGGCTAGGCGTCTCCAGACCCGGAGCCCCTTCCCATGCCCACTGACGTTATCCTAGAAAAGAGCCTGCCCCACAACCTGGACGCCGAACGATGCGTGCTTGGCGCCGTCTTGCTCGACAACGCCGCTTTGAACGCGGCCATCGAGCTGCTCAAGCCCGAAGATTTTTTTCTCGACACACACCGCCGCATTTTCGATAGAATGCTGCGTCTGTCAGAAGGGTCCCGGGCCATAGATTTGGTCACGGTAACAGAGGAGCTGGGCCGCTCCGGGGAACTGGAGGCCTCGGGCGGCCCGGCTTATCTGTCTTCGCTCATCGACGGCGTCCCCCGCGTCAGCAACATCGAGCACTACGCCCGCATCGTCAAAGAAAAGGCCATCCTGCGCGGGCTGATCCACGCCTCCAACAACATCATCCTGGAAGCTATGGACGGCGAAGGGGGCGCGGAAGAAATTCTCGACCGCGCCGAAGCCACCATCTTCAAGATCGCTGAAGACCGCATCAAGGCCGGGCTGCTCGGCATCAAAGAGATTGTCAAATCGAGTTTTCAAACGATTGATCGCCTGTATGAACGAGGCCAGCGCATCACCGGCCTCTCGACCGGTTATAAAGACCTGGATGACCTGACGAGCGGCCTGCAACGCGGCGACTTGGTTGTCGTGGCGGGGCGGCCCTCGATGGGTAAGACCGCGTTTGCCCTTTCCGTGGCTCAGAAAGTCGCTCTCCAGCAAGGCCTGACGGTCGGCATCTTCAGCCTGGAAATGGCCAAGGAACAGTTGCTGCTCCGGCTGCTCTGTTCCGAGGCGCAGGTGGATTCGCACAAGATGCGCGGCGGCTACCTGGGCAAAGAGGACTGGGGCAAACTGACGATTGGGCTCGGCCGGTTGGCCGAAGCGCCCATCTACATTGATGACACGCCTTCCGTCACCGTCATGGAGATGGGAGCCAAGGCGCGGCGGCTCAAAGCGGAGCGCGGCCTGGCCCTCTTGATTGTAGATTACATGCAACTGGTTTCCGGCCGTGGTCGCTTTGAAAATCGAACCCAGGAAATCTCTTCCATCTCCCGCGGCCTGAAAGCCCTGGCCAAGGAACTGGACCTTCCGGTGATGGCTATTTCCCAGCTCAGCCGCGCCCCGGAAATGCGTGGCCGCGACCATCGCCCGCAGCTTTCCGACCTCCGCGAGTCCGGTTCCATCGAACAGGACGCCGACGTCGTTCTGTTCGTTTTCCGCGAAGCGTTGTACAACCGCGACGCCACTCCCGAGGAGAGAGCGAAAACGGAATTGATCATCGGTAAGCAGCGCAACGGCCCGATCGGCAAGGTGGAGTTCATCTTCCTCGATCGTTTTACCCACTTTGAACTCGCCAGCCCCACCGGGGCAGGGGAGGAACCCTTCTAGCGCCCTTCCGATCCATTTCTCCTCCTATCGGATTTTCGGGTTTCTAACCCGACAAGCCTATGGGGATGAATTCCGATACTCCTATCAACGAGCCTTACCTTGTATCCGTCTCCGCGAGTCACTGGGTTTGGGAGAAGTGAGCGGGAACGGCACTCGTTACTGCCGCAAGACCGGCCCCCAAAGGGGGCCGAACGCTCGGAGGTGCTGTTCCCTTCGCAGGCACAAACCGCCTGCCAACACTTCAGGTCTCCTCCCAATCCCGAAGCCTCGGGACGGAATGCGAGTTGAAGGGGCTAAGCGGCGGGTGCTATACTCCACCCCGTTCATATGGGGACACCTTGTTCATACCTCCCCGAGAGGGGGCCCTTCCTATGGAATCAGAAAAGCGTCCTGCTTCGCCCAAGAGTTTTGCCCCTAGAACCCGTACCGAGCCCCGCCCTGCTGCGGGGTCGCAACCCTTAGCTCCCGAACCTCCGCCGCTCGAACCGACCGGCGCAGCCCGGTGGGATCTGCTATTTGTTCGGGCCATCTTTGTGGCGGTCATGACGGTGGCAGCGGTTTACTTTCACCCCTTCAACCTGCCCCGCCGCATCGCCGGGATCGTGGGCGCGCTCTTTGCCGTGTCTATCATCCTGTTTGAGATGCGGCTGAAGCGGGCCAGCCTGAAGCGGCTGATTGGCGCGGCGGTAGGGTCCATTCTGGGCATCGTTGGCGCCTTCTTGATGAGCCTGGTGCTTTCCCGCACCAATTTGGAGCAACAGACGCTTTCTTTCTTCCAGGTCACGCTCCTGCTGTTGATGACCTATGTCGGCCTCATTGTCGGCGCGAACAAGGGCGACTTGCTCAACCTTTCGGCGATGGGTGGCCTTTTCGGAGTGGAACGAGGGCCCAAGCGGGCGTACAAGATTTTGGACACCAGCGTGATCATTGACGGCCGCATTGCCGACGTTTGCGAGACGGGTTTCGTGGATGGCATTCTCCTGATCCCAAATTTTGTTCTTCAGGAATTACAACTCATCGCCGATTCGGCGGATTCGCTCAAGCGCAATCGCGGCCGGCGCGGACTGGACATCCTGCAGCGCATCCAGAAGCTCACCCACGTCCAGGTGCAGATCCTGGAAGAGGATTTTCCGCACCTCCGCGACGTGGATCGCAAACTCATCGAGCTGGGGAAGCGCTACGAAGCCAAGGTGGTGACCAACGACTTCAACCTGAACAAAGTGGCTCAGCTCCAGGGTGTCGAGGTGCTGAACATCAACGAGCTGGCGAACTCCTTGAAGCCCATCGTGCTGCCGGGCGAGACCATGCGCGTCTTCATCCTGAAGGAGGGAAAGGAATACAACCAGGGCGTTGCCTACCTGGACGACGGCACGATGGTGGTGGTGGACAATGCTCGCCGCATGATTTCCAAGACCATAGACATCTCCGTCACGTCGGTCTTGCAAACCACCGCCGGCAAGATGATCTTTGGTCGCTACGAGGAGTCACGAGAGCTTCGCGGCGAACGGCAAGCGCACGACCACGCCAGGACGGGGCACCATGCTCCGCACGTCGCCGCCGCTCCTGCCCCGCCGCCGGCGCCCTCGGCCGGGCAGCCTTCTCCGTCGAGCCCCGCCAACGGCGTGGCTGAACCTTCGGCCCGTCGGGGCAACGAGACGAACGAATAACGGCGCATTCGGAAACCAGCATGAAGGTTGCTGCCATCATTCCCGCGGCCGGCTTCGGCACCCGCATGGGTACTGAACTGCCCAAACAGTTCCTGGAACTGGACGGCGTGCCGATCGTGGTGCGCACGGTGCGGCGCATCGCCGAGTGCCCTTCGGTCACGGAAATCCTGGTTGCCACGCGGCCGGAGGAAGTCAAGCCGCTTGACGAACGCTTTCGACAGGAAAAACTGGGCAAGCCGTTTTGCGTGGTGAGCGGCGGCGGGCACCGGCAGGATTCGGTCTGGAATGCGTTCCAGAAGCTGGCGCCGGATACCGAAGTGGTGGTGGTGCACGACGCGGTGCGGCCGTTTGTCGAGGTCGAGCAGGTCGAGCGCGTCATCGCCGAAGCGCGTAACCGCGGCGCGGCCATCCTGGGCATTCCGGCGATGGATACGATCAAGCAGGTTACCCATAGCGGTATGCCGGAAGGCCTGGCGCAGATTGCGACGACGATTCCCCGCGAGTTAATTGTCCAGGCGCAAACCCCGCAAGCCTTTCGTTACACGCTGCTGAAAGAGGCTTTCGAGCGTGCTGTTGCCGACGGCTTTTATGCTTCCGATGAGGCGGGCCTTATCGAGCGGCTCGGGCAAAATGTCTTCGTGGTAATGGGTTCCGACCGGAATATCAAGATCACCAAGCCGCGCGACTTGGAATTGGCGAACTATATCCTGCGCGAGCGCGAAGCCCGCGGCTCGGGAGCGCAGCGGTGAGAATCGGAATAGGATATGACCTGCATCGTTTAGCCGCGGGGCGCAAACTCATCCTGGGCGGGATGGAGATCCCTTTTGACAAAGGCCTGGCCGGGCACTCGGACGGCGATGCGGTGGCGCACGCGATTTGTGATGCCCTGCTCGGCGCTGCCGGGCTCGGCGACATTGGCCAACATTTTCCCAACGACGACCCACGCTGGAAAGATGCCTCGAGCCTCCGCTTCCTCGAACATACCCGCGATTTGGTGGACAAACTCGGCTACGAGATCGGCTACATTGACGGCGTGGTGATGGCCGAGCAGCCCAGGCTTGGCCGCTACTTCGGCGCCATGCGCCAGACGCTGGCCCGGGCACTCGCCATTCCTGCCGAACGCATCAACCTGAAAGCCAAGACCGGCGAAGGCATCGGTGAAATCGGCCGGGGCGAGGCCATGGCGGTGCAGGCGGTGGCGTTACTCGAAGCAAGGAAGCAGAGAAGCAGGAAGGCAAGAAAGCAGAGAACATCGCGCAAGCCCGCGCAACCCCGTCGTTGATCCTCATTCGTCAATCGTCCATCTTTTACAGCCAGAGCCTTGCCGGCGGCATCCGGGTCTGATACCCGCAGCAATCCCGGCGTACAATGCTTCCGGCATGATGGGCGAGACGGACACGAAGCACCCGGAAAAGAAGGCCAACCCGGCAGCCGAAATCTTCGAAGAGGCGGTCGGTTTTTTCCGGCGGTCGGGATTTTTGCCGGCTGAAATCCCTGGCGAGGCGCGCGGCTGGCTCGAGACGCTCGTGACGGCCTATCTTCCCGATCCCGAAAATGTCGCTGAATTGCCCGACCGGGTCCGCGCCATTTTCTGCTACGACGCGGCTGCCGCGCTCGCCCGAGTGGACATCCAGGAAGTGGTAACGAGGCAACGCGCCCGGCCGGTGATCCGCGAATTCGCTCACCTGATATTGAATGAAGCCGCGCCCGATGAAGCGCGCTTCGAACAAATGCTCGGCGCGATTCGCGCCAGGACGCATTGTACCGGGCGCGACTTGATGCTGCCGATTCGCATTGTGCTCACCGGACAGTTCCGGGGACCGGAGCTCAGGAAACTTCCGCCTTTGATCGAGGAGGGAAGCCGATTGGACCTGCCGGCGCGAATCAAGAGCTGCCGCGAGCGGGTCCTCGAATTCTGCGGAGCGCTGGGGTGACCATGGCGATTCTCTATGGGGTGAACGCGGTCCGGGAAGCGCTCGAAAGCGGCCAGGCGATTGAGCGCGTGGCCATCGCGCGCGGGCGGCACGGCCAACGCGTGCCGGCGATCGTGGCAGCATGCCGCCGGCAGAACATTCCGGTGCGGTTTGTGGCGCGCGAGGAGCTCGATCGCCTCGCCGGCGACGCTCGCCATCAGGGAGTGGTTGCCTTGACCGCGGCGCAAAGCTATCGCAGCCTGGAAGAGCTTCTGGCGAGCGCGAAAAAGCCGGGGCTGCTGGTGGCGCTCGACGGGGTGGAAGACCCGCGCAACCTCGGCGCTATCCTTCGCGCCGCCCATTGCGCGGGCGCGGATGGCGTGGTGATTCCGGAGCGGCGGGCGGCGGGTCTGAGCGATACGGTGGCCAAGACTTCCGCCGGGGCCACTGCCTATTTGCCCGTCGCGCGAGCAACGAACCTGGCCCGTGCCCTCGAAGAGTTAAAAGAAGCCGGTTACTGGATTATCGGACTGGACGAGAGGGCCGAGCAGAGCTACGACCAGGCGGACCTCAAGGATTCCGTTGTCCTCGTGCTGGGCGGCGAAGGTTGCGGGCTACACGAGTTGATCCGCAAGAAATGCGATTTCCTCGTTTCGATTCCTACCTTCGGCAAAATTTCGTCGCTCAATGTTTCGGTGGCGGCGGGAATTATCCTCTACGAAGTCGTCCGCCAACGAAAAATGCGACCGCAGATGCGCGGGGTTTCCCCTGAAGAGCCTGTGTGAAGAGAAGCGGATTTCAGGAGGGCGGGGCTTCAGAGTTTATATGAAAACTCGCGTATCTGGTCAGGGCACGCCGCAGGAACTGGAGGGTACCGAGCCCCCAGGCTTGTCCTGAGCGGAGTCGAAGGGCACCTGCCTGGGGGGCGAAGAAAGAACCCGGTAGCTGGTGCCACCGGGCTCGGCGGGGATGGCTCCTCACACAAACTCTTCATTCCTTCCGCTTGGAGGCTGGCGGCGGGAGGAAAGATTCGACGGAGCGCACGAACTCGGCGCGAAAATCCTGGTAGAAGCCTTCGGGCGCCGAATAAATCATTTCATAGCAAGTCCGGAAGACGCGTTTCTCGCCCTCTGTTTCCTCACCCTGGAAAAGTAAGATGTGCAGCGTGCGAAAAGCGCCGCGGGCCGTTTCCGTGACATATTCGAGCTGAAAGCCCTCCAGTCCGGCGCGCAGGATGGAAGTTCGGGCAAAGATGCTCCCGGCCGGCTTGCGGGCTATGATTTCAGCGAGCTGTTCACGGGGCGTCAGGCGGCGCGGGTTGCCCAGCGGACGGATGATAAACGTTATCTTTGGCTTGTCCTTGACCGCGCCGCTCGTCGCCAGGCGATCCTCGCTGACCGACCAGCCCGGCGGGACATAGACCTGATAGCCAAAGTTTGCCGACCGATAGAGAGCTTGCTTGGTTGTTTCGCCCAGAAGAAAACCGATTGCCAGAAGGGAGGCGCAAGCAATCGCCAGGCCGGAGAAGACACGCTTCATCGCTTGCCTCACCTGTCATATTGGATGAGTGAGAAAACATCGAGGCCGGAGAGCTTGGAACGCCCCTGGAGAAAGTTCAGTTCTACGGCAAAGGCCACGCCGACCACTTCCGCGCCGAGCGAACGGACGAGCTCGACGGTGGCCGAGGCTGTCCCCCCGGTGGCGAGCAGATCGTCGCAGACGAGCACGCGCTCGCCCGGCTGAATCGCATCCTTGTGGATTTCGAGCGAGTCCTCGCCATACTCGAGCTGATAGGTCACCCGGGCCGTTCTCCACGGCAACTTCTTGGGCTTGCGCACCGGAACAAATCCGGCGCCGAGACGATAGGCAAGCGCCGGAGCAAAGATGAATCCTCGCGCCTCAATCCCCGCCACCACTGCCACTCCCTTTTCCTGGTAGTGCGCGGAGAGAGCATCAATCAGTCTTCGAAAGCCGTCGGGATCCTTCAGCAGGGTGGTGATGTCGTAGAAGACAATTCCCGGCTTGGGCCAGTCGGGAACTTCGCGGATCAGTCTCTTGAGATCGTTCATCTACCAGAAGTCTCCTTCGACGGAGAACGAGCGGGCATAGCGCGCCTGGACGTGGGCCTCGTGCTCTTCCACTTCGTTGACGCGGGCCGACCGCGGGCCGATTTCCAGCACTTGCCGCAATTCCTCGAGCTTTGCCGGGGCACCGATCGCATAGACTTCCACGCGGCCGTCCGGAAGGTTCTTGACGTAACCGCAAACACCGAGTTGCTCGGCGCGGCGTTGAGCGAAATAGCGAAAACCCACTCCCTGGACGATGCCGCGAATCACGTACCGACGAGCAACCTCGTCCATAGCCCGAGAGTCCCCATCCATCCTTTCAGGAATTGTAGCAGGAGTAAGCCAGGAAAAGGGATCAGGAAGATGGTCGGGCCGGAGAGATTTGAACTCTCGACCTCCTGCACCCCAAGCAGGCGCGCTAAACCAGGCTGCGCTACGGCCCGACGCCATCCCATTCTAGCATAGCGATCAGGATTCAGGTTGAAGGGAGGCGATCGACCTTCCCGACGAGTCGGGACGCGCTGAGCCAAGCTCACTACAGCCCGACGCACCCCATTCTAGCACGGGATCAGCTTCACGCCCAATTCGGGAGGCGTGCGATTGCTTCGACCTTTCGGACTCCTCTGCCTTTTGACATGGGAGGCGCTGCATCTACCTATGGGGACTACACTGTTCGCTGGAAAGTACACAACACGGCCGGCCCGAGCTCCGCATCAGTTCAGTCCTGGGTCCGGGTCGTCACCTAACTGGTTCTCCAACAGTCGATTCGCCTCCAAACAACTTACGTCCACGAGGGGCGGGATCCGCTGGTGGCTCTCCTGCCCGTGATGCGGGCGAAAGGTGGCAAAGCCCTATCCTGCCGCCGGGCCGAGCCACAACGACCCCAAGTGCTGGTTTTTCAGTGGGCTTATTTCGGGCACTGAGAGACCGGAAAGTTGTTTCTCGAACGTTTCAGACACTCCTGCTCACCTGCGACCCGATTTTGCTCCGGCCGTGCTTTGCTCCCTTCCGTACTTGATTTCCCCGCTCGCGATTCCTTTTCGCGCAAGAAGATCCTCCCCAGAGAGGACCCAGCATACACACTCCCGCGCAGCACAATTGGAGCGTCTGATTGGCTTCCCCAACCCACGGGCCCACTAGGTTTACGGGTCGACCTTGCCGCCGGGATCGAGCTTCTTTCCTCCAACCCTCACCGTGTACTTGTAGACCTTCTCCTCCCCGCTGGCTGGCACATCGCGCCGGACGAGGCCCGAGCAAGTTTCGCTCTCGGTGAAGTGCGATTCGTAGAACGGCGAGTTCTCTTTGCTGCCGAAGTCCACCGAGAAAGGTTGATCGCAGACCCAGACCACACATACATTCGGTTTTTTTCCCTTGCTGACTCGAAATATATCAGGCTCGCATCTGATGTCGCCCTTCGCATCGAGTGAAATTCTCACGATTTCTGGTTTGATTCCTAGAGCGAGCGATGGGGTGGCCATGTTCTTCCTCCTTTTCGTTAGGTCATTTTTCCCTGGAGCAATTCCTGAAAACGCGGATGGGAGCGTAGGTGGTCGAAGTCGGGAGTATCGCGCAGTTTTGTCGGCGACCAGCCCGCGGCCATCGCCTTCTCCAGCCACCCTAGCGCGGGTTTGATCTCCCCGAACTGGTTGTAAACGACCGCCGCCTTGAATCGCAGCTCCGGGTCGTCTGGCGCGACCCGTAGTCCGCGCTGGAGATATTGCAGCGCCATTTTTTTTTGGCCCAACATGGCGTGGCAAACGGCCAACACGCCGAGAGCAGACGTGTCCCGAGGATTCACATGCAATCGTGCCTCGGCGAGAGAAATGGCCTGGCGGTAAGCCCGCGCCGCCTGGGTACGACTTTCCCGGGCCCAGTAATACGCGTCGCCCAAGTTCCACCAGAACAAGTAATCTTGTTCATCGAGCTTCACGGCCTGCTCAAAGGCGCGGGCGGCTTCCTGAAATCGCCGCGAATAAAAGTAAGCGTTGCCCAGGTTCGAGTAGGCCGTAGCCGCCGGTCGGATGGCAAGCGAACGCTCCAATACCTCGATCGCCTCGGCATAACGTCCCTGTTCAACATGCACAGCCCCCAGATTGTAGTATCCGCGGAAGCTGTCGGGCACGAGCGCCACAACTTGGCGGAACATTTCCTCGGCTTCCTTGTACCGCGCCTGGTGATAATAAAACGCGCCCAGCCAGCTGTAGCCCGCCCAATAATGCGGGCGCAGCTCGATGGCCTGCCGGTAAGTGCGGTCTGCCTCGGCGGGTTTGCCAAGATTTTGGTAAGCAGCGCCCAGTGCTCGATAGGCGTCATCGTTCGTCGGTTCGAGCTTGATCGCCTGCTCGAACTCAGCGACAGCGCGTTCCGGATGCCCCGTGTTGTTCGCAATTGTTCCCAGGCAAATGTGCACTTGGGCGAGTGCCGGGTTGAGCTGCCGCGCTCGCTCACACGCCTGGCGCACCTGCTCGACCCACTGCGATTCTCTGCGCGCCTCGTACATTTTCCAGTAGGCCTCGCCAAGCCCGGCGTGCGCCAGCGCATAGTTCGGATCTAGGCTGAGCGCGCGCATGAAAACGCGGATGGCGTTCTCGATGTTTTCGATCTTGTCGTAGTTCAGGAGATAGCCGCGCCCCTGCAGGTAGTACTCTTGGGCGCCGGCGACGTGCGTGCCCGAGCCGCGCAGCATTTGCCGCTCCTGCGGCCGGAGCTCAAGAGCCAACATTTGCACGATGGCGACGACCACGCGGTCCTGCACCGCGAAGGGATCCGAGGCATCGGCGGTGATCGTCTCGGCGCGCAACTGCCGCAGCGTTGCTGTGTCCACCAGCACGCAATTGACACGAACCGTGTTCCCCGAGCGGTGCACGGTACCCTCAACCACGAGACTCGCCCCCAGCTCTTTTCGTGTTGTCCTGGCTGTCATCACCCCGCGTGCGCGAACTTCCCGCGTCGGCGCGATCTGCAACTGATGGGTGGCCGTGAGCTGCGTCAGCTTCGCCGTCAAGGTTTCGGTGATCCCGTTTGAATACGCCTGGTCTTCCGGGCCTCCTCCAATGGCTTCAAAAGGAAGCACCGCCAGATTTTTGGGCCCGGCCAGCGCAGGACGCGCCCACGGCAACCGATCACGCACCGCCGGGATCCACGCGGTCGCCGCGACCAGCGCGATTCCGAGAACCGCCGCAGCACCCCACCGCAGGGATTTCTTCTCCGCGGATCGAGAGACTTCTGGATAGCGGTCGATAGCATCCAGGTCGGCACGCACCTCGCGGAAATGAGCATAGCGCCGCGATGGCTCCTTTTCGAGCGACCGCTCCACCACCCGGCAAATCTTCTGCGGCACGTTCGGACTTGCGCGGCTGACGGGCTCGGGGTTCTTCTCGAGCAGGGCACGATGCACCTCGACGGCGCTCTCGCCGGCAAAGGGCATCCGGCCAGTCAAGGCGTGGTAGAGCACGCTGCCGAAGGAAAAAATATCGCTTCGTTGGTCAGCGGGCTGGCCGAGAGCTTGCTCGGGAGACATATAGGCAAGCGTGCCGACAATCCCGGTAGCGGTGGTTACCGTGGTGGCCCCCGAGCCGCTTTCCAGCAATTTGGCGACGCCAAAATCCAAAATCTTCGCCCGGCCATCCGGCATGACCATGATGTTGTCCGGTTTCAAGTCGCGGTGCACGATCCCGTGCTCATGCGCGGCTGCCATGGCCTCTGCCACCTGCCGAGCAATCTTCAGGCACTCCTGCCAGTCCAGTTCTTGGGCGGCGATCAGTTGCCCCAGCGTCGAGCCCGGGACGTATTCCATGGCGATAAAATAGTTCTCGCCCTCCTGGCCGATCTCATACACGGTGATGATATTGGGGTGGTTGAGGGCAGAAGCGGCGCGCGCTTCGCGGATAAATCGTTCGCGACGATCCTTGTCCTGGGCGACAGACTCCGGCAGGAATTTGATCGCCGCCGACCGGCCCAGCAGGGTGTCTTCTGCCCGATAGACCTCGCCCATGCCGCCGCTGCCGAGTCGCTCGAGTATTCGATAATGAGAAACGGTCGTGCCCACCATAGCAACCTCGAGCGGGCCGCTTGAATGGCAAGATGTAAAAAGGTATCTTGTTGGATACTAGACTCAAAAACGATTGAAGTCAACGACGGCGACCGCAGGGGGCATCGCACTCTTCATGCGGTGGCGCCCCGTGCAACTTCCCGGGGTCGGAGAGACTACCGATCGTCTCGCCCGAGTTGCCAACCGCCGCCTGCCTGCTTATAGTTTGAGATTCCACTTGGAGGAGAAAACATGCCAGGAAGTTCGGAAGGATCCGGAGGACTTGCCGATTTTCAGAAATTTCACGCCGAGATGAACGAGGAAATCCTGGGCTGCGGCCACCTGGGATTGAAGCGCTTTTTTGCGCTCGATCACCAGGCTTATGAAGCGGGCGCGCTCTCGCCCAAAATCAAAGAGTTGCTCGGCCTGGTGGCTTCCACGGTGCTGCGCTGCGACGATTGCATTACCTACCATCTGGTACGCTCCGCCGAAGAGGGCACGACCCGGCAAGAGATGATCGAAGCGCTGAACGTCGCCCTCATCGTGGGCGGCTCGATTACCATCCCGCACCTCCGCCGCGCCTTTGCTCGCATGCGCGAAATCCCGGCTCTTCAAACCTGAAGGCCAGCACGACACATGCGACTTGGTGGCGCGACCGGCTTCCCTATCGGCCGCAGCCTCTGCGTCAGCGTCTGCCCCATGGACACCCTTTCCTTTGAGAAACCCGCCGCCGGGCTTGTCCAGATTGCCCCGGCCCAGCCCGTCCATGCGGGTTCCAAGTAGCTACCGTCATCAGGTCTTCCAGCGTATGTTGGCTCCGCGCTCAGGCAGGTTTTCTGGCGAATTTCTCCGCCCAACTGATGCGGCCGGTCATCTGCATGACGACAAACAGTGTGATGATCGAGCCAATGGTGACGGCCAGACCCGTGTAGCCCTTGAGGAAAAACGTGTAAGAGAACAAGACCAGGTAAATGAGTTGCCCGAGGCCCGCTTCCACCAGCGCGAAACGCATGCCCGCCACCAGCCGCAGGTAGCTCACCACCAGAAAGATGGAAACGGCCGAACAAATCGCAAATGCCGCGTGGATCGAGAGGTGGTCCACCAAGTAGGCGAGCAACAGGTGGAATGCGAAAAACGCCGCGGCCAGGAAGAAATAGTTCATCGGATGCAGTTCAATGCCGCGCAGCGTCGTGATGATGAACATCAGGAAGAAGAAGAAAAAGAGCGAAATCGGAGCGAAGTAGCTGATTCGCCCGGCCAGCGGCCCGGGCTGCAGCTTTTCCGGCAATGTCATCCCGATCTGGAAGCCGGTGACCAGGTTCTTGTAAGTCCAGGTGAGTTCCCAGCCGTCCGGTGTTTCGCGCTTCTCCGAGGCCGAAAGCGTGTTCTCGGGGAAGTCGATCGCCTTGAAGTTCGTCTTCATCTTGAGCACGAAGTCACGCACCTCAGCCACTTCACCACCGAAGTCATAGCGCCAGCTCTGTAGTCCCTGCGAGCGGTAGGCCGCCTTCAGGACCACCGCTTTGCCGGCCGCCACCCGCGAGGTGACGCGGACGGCGGTCTTCTCGTTTGTGATGGGCATGGGCGAGTCATCGAGGCTCAGCGTCAAATCGTCGTAGATCGCTTGCGCCGTCGGGAAATTCAATGTGAAGGTGACCAACTGGTCTTGGTTGCTGGCGTTCCGGAAGGTATAAGCACCGGCGAAGGCAACCTTGTAAGTGCTGTACCAGAGCAGTCCCTTCCTGCGGTGTTCGAGGTCGAGCGCAACGTCAACGCGGCTGCTCTCAAGCGGTAGCGGCGTTACGATGCGCTCCTGGGTCTTGCGGACGATCTTCCTGTCCTCCTCAATGGTTTCGACCGTCTTCGGCACGGTTTGTTCGTAGGAAGCCGTCGAGGGCCCTTGTTTGTGCGGCGCTCCCCAGATGGACACCACCCGGCCCCTCAGTGCGGAGTCGGTCTCATACGTTCGGTAGAAAATGGTCGAGCCCAGGATGGCCCAGGCCACGGCGGTCATAACGAAGACAAAGGCGATGGCGACGATGCGCTTGACCATGGTGGTGGCGCTCCTCTCTTGGCGCGGCGCCTTGCGGCAGGACGCCATGATGGCAAGCAAACTTTTTCATGTCAAGTACTTTGTTCTGTAAAGCAAAACACACACGGAAACGCTAGGCCAGCACCCGCACGTCGAGGGGTATTCCTTTCTTCTCCTCGCGGACCAGCGTCATGGCATCGGTAGGACACTTTTCCACGCACACCCCGCAACCCATGCAGAGCTCCCAGCTCCTCGCGAGGCGCGTGTCGTCCGCGGAGAGGGCGCTGAAGGGACACGCGTCCACACAGGCGCCGCAAAGATTGCAAAGGTCTTGCTCCACGTCGGCGACGTAGCCCGAAGAGGCCATCATCGGGATGCCGTACTTCATCATGGCTTCAATGCCGCCACAGCAGCACTTGCAGCAGTTGCAGATAGCGTAGAAGCGATTCAGGAGCGCGTCTTTGAACCATGCGGAGTGTACGTGCCCGCGCTCGTGTTCGGCATGGAGGAGTACCAGTGCCTCCGCTTGGGTAAGCCGGCGGCTGCTTTGCGGATTGTGTTCCAGAATGAAGTCAACAAACGGCTGGCCGATCACCATGCACACCCGGGTTGGCTGGCAGTGCTCAGCCCGTGCATGTCGGCAGGCGCATTCGTAAACAGCCACGTCAGGCGGGCCCTTGAGGACTAAATTCCGTGCTGTCGGATAGGGGATAATCTGTTCCAGGTCTTGTAACGGAATGTCTTTTTTCGAGTCGATAATCGCCTCGGCGTGTTCCTGCGTAAGAACCTTGCCGTGATAGTGATCGGACAACCACCTTGCGCTTCGCGTACCCAGGCGGGTTGGAGTAAGAGGGGAGGACTGGATAAGCAGGTTGACATATTGGTTGGTCCATCGGCCGTAGACGTACCCATGCCACGCATTCAGCCCGAAACCGCCCTCACGCACCATGCGTCTGGTCGAACGGCGTAAGAGCCTCCAGCGCTCGCCGAAAAGCCATAGAGCCAAGACCACAACAAGCAATGCTCCAATAACAGCAAGAATAATGACCCCCAGCATTTGACAGCCTCCCGTTCAAGGGGAGTTCCCATAGGATAGTATTCCTGCGGCTCTCTCGGCTCAAGTCCCAAGAGACCAGGGAAATTGTCAAATCCAGGCCCATGCAGATCCGGTAGGAAAGCTATGAGAAGGAATTGGTCGGGGCGAGAGGATTTGAACCTCCGACCTCCTGGTCCCGAACCAGGCGCTCTAACCAAGCTGAGCCACGCCCCGACCGACCAAACCTTCTCCGGAAGTAGCTGCTTCCGGTTGAACCCCCGACCTTCCCGACTCGTCGGGACGCTCTAACTAGGCTGAGCCACGCCCCGACCGAAGGAAGTCCAGAAAAACCTATAGCAGAATTATGGGCTACTTGCTTTGGGCTGGCAAGTCCTGGCGGGCTGAGGATCGTTTGCTGCGCGGGCTCAGCTCCTCCACCCAGTGACTCAGGTGATTGAGCGCCGCCCTGTTCGTGCGGTCGAGATCGAGCGGGGTGATGGAAATGCTTCCGGCAAAGACAGCGGCGTAGTCGGTGCCGGGGGCGACGCGGTCGCGGTCCACCTCCTCGTGGAGCCAATAGTAGCGCCGCCCGCGCGGGTCGGTATTTTCGACCAGCAAATTCTTGATGATCTTGTTGGATTGCCGCGTGATTTCCACTCCGTTGTTCCACGGCTGCGGCACGTTGACGTTGAGCGTTACGCCCTTGGGCAGCTCCTCGGCCAGGATGCGCTTGGCCAGTTTGACGGCAAAGGCCGCCGCCGGCTCGAAGTCAAACTCGCCGTCCTTGTGCGCCACCGAAATCGCAAAGGAAGGGATTCCGTTCAGCGTTCCTTCCACGGCGGCCGCTACCGTTCCCGAGTAGTAAATATTCTCACCCATGTTGCCGCCGCGGTTAATCCCGCTCACGAGCAGGTCCGGCCGCGCCTTCATGATCTTGTTGAGCGCGAGGATCACAGAATCAGCCGGCGTGCCCTCGACCGCGTAGGTGCGCTCGGCGACACGCTCGAAGCGAATCGGCCGGCGAAGCGACAGCCCGTGGCTCTGCGCGCTCACCTCTTTGGTGGGCGCTACCACCGTCACCTGGCCGAGTTCGCTGAGCGCCTGCACCAGCGCCTTCAGTCCCGGAGACTGAACTCCGTCATCGTTGGTAACAAGAATCTGACGCATCCAACATTCCTCTCAAACCTTCGGGCTTCCCGAACCTTCGGGACGCTTCGGCGCGTTCTACTCCTTCCAAGTCTTACCCGCGGGGTCGTGGCATCCCGCTCTGCGGGACAGGGAAGGTCGGGTCGAGCAGCGGGCGCTTCGGCCAGCCCACCTTCAGCGGGGCGGGCAGAAAAAAAGCCGGGGCGCCAAGTGGGTCGCTGGACGCCCCGCCTTGGCAATAGAAGCTATCACCTTTTGGACAGCAGAGTCAAGATGGCGGCAAGTTCGTTGCGCAAGTAGTGAAGCAGCTCCTCTTGGCTGCCGGCGGCAGGTTTTTCAACGACCGGCCGGCGGCTGTCCGCCAGCGCTTTGCGGGCGCCGGCGATCGTGTAGCCTTCCTGATAGAGCAAGCGCTTGATTTCGAGCACGGTCTGGACGTCCTGGGGACGGTAGAGCCGCTGGCCCCGCTCGCTCTTGACCGGGGCCAGCTTCTTGAACTCCGTTTCCCAGTAGCGAAGGACATAGGGTTCGACGGCGGTCAACTGGCTCACCTCGCCGATTTTGAAGAAGGCTTTCCCCGCCGGAAGCGATCCGCCATTGCGACCCATGGTGGGCTTATCTTAGTCGCCCGGTCACTCAGGGTCAAGAAAGCGAACGCAAAGCTCTCCTGGAAGGGCGCACTGATCCTCAAATAAGACAACGGACTGGCTGGGTTGCAAACGACGCCGGTCGTTCTGCTCTCTGCCTATGTTCTGTAAATCAGCCCGGCGATTGCCCCTTCGATTCCATGTGCAATCACCTGGAAAATCGCGTCCGTGACAGCTAGGCCAACAGACAGATACGTCACGCTGTAGAACTGGTATAGGATACACACCA